>JALOAB010000054.1 GCA_023229045.1 Fidelibacterota bacterium | reverse complement strand
CTCAATCAAATCGCTGAAGCGCAGGTATTCGAGGCGCTGGTAAAAGTTACAGGAGCTCAATCGTGACGATATTCTGGATGGTATTTTATAATGCATTTATAATCCCGCTGACTTATATGGGGATTATCGTACTTTCCCAATTTAATCCCAAAATGAGAGAAGGTCTCGAGGGACGACGCAATCTCTGGCCGGCGCTCAATAAATTTCGCGAAAAATTCCCAACCCGGACCGTTTATTTAATCCATTCGGCTTCTCTGGGTGAATTCGAGCAGGCCAAGCCGGTTATTCGCGGCCTGAAAGCCATGCGCCCGGATATTTTACTGGTCGCCAGTTTTACCTCGCCCAGCGGATTTAAAAACGCCGAACGAATCCCGGAGGTTGATCTGTTCATTTACCTGCCGCTGGATACCTTTCTGCAAACTCGCCACTTTATTCAAAAATTGCGCCCCTCCAAGATGATTTTCGTAACCTATGAATTATGGCCGAATCTGATTTTTAATGCCGCGCGACATCATATTAAAACCTACCTGATCTCAGCTCGTATACGGCCCGACAGTTCCAAGCTCAAGCCGGTCATTCGCACCTTTTTCGCCGATCTTTACCGATCGCTGGATTACATTTATGCGATTTCCGAAGAACATAAACAATCAGTGCTTAAACTAATTGGTTCGGTCAAGATAAAAGTACTAAATCTGGGGGATACCCGCTACGATCAGGTCATCGAGCGTTCCAAACAGCTGACCAATAAAATGATTTCGCGCGTCTATTCCGACGGTTTTGTATTCATCGGCGGCAGTATCTGGCCGCAGGACGTCCGGCATCTTCTGCCAACCCTTTATCGATGCCTGAAAGAATTTTCGGTTCTCAGGGTCATTTTAGCGCCGCATGAACCGAACGATTATGCTCTGGAAATGCTGGAGGACGAATTTCGGGCCCATGGCATTGACCCGATCCGTTATTCACTATTGAAAGGACAGACGGCTTTTAAGCGGGTGGTTTTAATCGACCAGATTGGCATACTGGCCGAACTTTATCATCAGGCTAACCTGGCTTTCGTCGGGGGTAGTTTTCGCGGCTCAATCCATAACGTCATGGAGCCTGCGGTAGCCGGCTTGCCGGTCTTGTTCGGTCCGACTTATCACAACTCCCACGAAGCCGAATTGTTGGTACAAGCCGGCGGAGGAATGGTATGCAATAATGAGTCAGACCTTCATCAAGTCATCTGCCAAATGTTGACCAACCCGGAAAACTATCAGAAAGCCGCTCTGGCCGCGCGTCAGGTTATCATGGAAAATATGGGCGCTTCGGTCCGGACTGTTAAAGAAATCCTGGAGTCTGATTGAATCTGCGACTTGAAGACGTCAGCTTCGCCTACCCCGGCAATCAACCCATTTTTAGCGATCTTAACCTTACGATCCCTCTGCAAGGCTGGGTAGCTTTGACCGGCGATTGCGGCGTCGGCAAAACAACCCTCGCTAAATTGCTCGTCGGTCTCCTTAAACCGGACTCCGGAGCAATCCGCTATGAAAGCAACAACGGCACTGAGCCACCTGCGAAGGCTGGCTACCTGTTTCAAAATCCGGACGACCAGTTTGTGCATTTTAATATCGAACGTGAAGTAGCCTTCAATCTGGAAAATCGCGGAACACATCCGACCGTTATTCGACAGGCCGTCCAGCGCATTTTGCACAACAATGGGCTCTGGTCACGCAAAGATAATTCACCCCACGATCTATCCGGCGGCGAAAGACAGAAACTCGCCCTGGCGGACTGGTTAGTCAGTCAACCGCAAATCCTGATTCTCGACGAACCGACCGCTTTTCTGGATCTACCAAGCCGGTTTGAGCTTTATCAAAATATCCGCAAACTGATCGACAGCGGACTCGGCGTTATCTGGATCACTCAGGATGATTATGAAATTACCCTGGCTGATTATGTAATCGAACTCGTCGAAGGTCGCCCGCTCCGCATAAAATCCAATAAATATTGCCCGGCTGAGTAGTAAAATGTTTAACCTGATTTGCCAGAACCTCGAATTCAACTATCCCCAAAACCCGGATTTCCGATTAACGATACCCGAATTGACCTGCTCGCTGGATGTGCCGCTCGGCATCTACGGTCTGATTGGTTCCGGGAAAAGCACTTTTGGAAAAATCCTGGGCGGCTTGTTAACACCTGCCAGTGGTTCGTGGAGATTCGAAACTTCCGGTTCTACTGCTAAATTAGCGCCGCGGGTACTTTACCTGCCGCAGTTTCCTGAACAAATATTTCTGGGAATGAGTATTGGTAACGCCCTCAAAAAAATGCTTAAAGAGCATTCTGCAGAAACCAATCCGGTAACGCTTTTCGCTGATAATTTAAAATTGTTCGGTCTGGATTATGACCGGATCAGTGGGCGCTATGGTTATGAATTGAGCGCCGGTGAACTGCGTCTGGCAACTATCGCGTTAGGTTTGACTATCGCGCCGGAGTTGACGATTTTCGACGAACCAACGATCGCCCTGAGCCGATCTGCCCGAGAGAGATTTAGCGATATAATCGGTGCATTTTCAGCAAAAAAAGCCCTTATAATAATTACCCATGACTATTATCTCATTCGTAAATTATGCCCTAGTGTAATAATTTTCGAACAAGGAAAAATACTCTTTAAAGGTAAATGGCAGGAACTTGATCAGAACTCAGCAGTTATTCAGGCAATTGGATTGGCTCTGCTCGATAAAATAAATCAAAGGAATGGTGGCAATGAGTAAAAATCCCATCAAACAAGCTGTCGCTATCAAACGCCGCGTTACAGAAAAATACGATGCCATCCCCGCCCGCCGCGTCGTAACCGTCTCAAATATCATTTCGCTCGTGCGGGCTTTTTTAACCGTACCGATAATCTATTTTCTGCGTCATGATAACGGGATTGCCGCCCTGGTTTTTATCCTGATCGCAGTGGTTTCGGACATTTTGGATGGCTGGTTAGCCCGGGTTAGCAATGAAATAACCGAGCTCGGCAAAATGCTCGACCCATTCGCCGATAGTATCGTAATTATGAATGTCATGTTATTCCTGGTGATTAAAAACCGGATGCCGACCTTTTTTCTGGCCTTCATGATAATTCGTTATTTTTTGATTTCCCTGCTGGGAGTCTATATGTTGAATAATTGCGGTATTTCGCCGCAATCGAATAAACTGGGTAAGGTTTCGGTCGTTTTTACTTCCGTCACAGTTCTGGCTTTTATCTATCCGAATTTCTTCGGTTTATCGGTCAAACCACTGATGGGGGTCACCCTGATCTTCACGAGTCTGTCATTGATCCAGTACATTTATGAATTCTTGCACCAGATAATCAGCACTGCCCGCGCCAAAAAGAAAGTAAACTTAGAGCAAAATGATTGATTTCGGACTAAAAAAAACCGGTCGTTTTTTAATCAGCCGCCTGCCTTTGCTGAGTAGATTTTTTCGGCTCGAGGAAAAAACACTGGAAGAGATAGAAGAAACTCTGATTCAGACTGACCTTGGGGTCAATTTAACTGAAATTTTAACCGATCGCTTGCGTAAAGTCGATCGCCAGGAAAACGCCCGCCTAAATGAAATTCTATGTGAAGAATTAAGCCGTTTAATTCAGCCGCTAGCGGTCAATAATCCGGTTCACCCCAAACCGACCGTGATCTTAATTGTCGGTGTCAATGGCACTGGCAAAACCACTACAATCGGTAAATTAGCCGCCAAATATAAAGCCAAAGACCAGCGCGTCCTGATCTGCGCCGCCGATACTTTCCGCGCCGCGGCTTTCGAACAATTACACATCTGGGCGGAACGTTCCGGGGTAGAATTCATCGGCAATCCGCAGGGCAAGGATCCCGCGGCAATCGCTTACGATGCCGCTCGCGCCGCTCAAGCCCGCAACTTCGATGTTTTATTGATCGATACAGCTGGTCGTCTGCATACAAAGTCGAATCTGATGGAGGAATTAGCCAAAGTTAAACGCGTTATCACCAAGGTTATTCCGTCAGCACCGCACGAAGTCTGGCTGGTGCTGGACGCCACTGTCGGACAAAACGGCATCCTGCAAGCCCGTGAATTCCAGAAAGCCATCGGGGTTACCGGTCTGATCCTAACCAAGTTGGACGGCACCGCCAAAGGCGGCATCGCTCTCGCTATTCACCATGAATTGAATATCCCAATCCGCTTTCTCGGGATAGGCGAGAAGCTGACCGACCTAGTGGAATTCGAACCGCAAGAATACATCCGCAGTCTGCTGGAAATCGAGTGAAATGAAAATACTCCGCCGCAGATTAACGCTGATAAACGCTGATAATATATCATTTTAAAAAACAGAGCTAAAGCGAAGATGTTGCTAACAAAATTAACTCCGGTAGTATCTCTGGCAAGACAAGATTGACATGATAGATTTATTAATTTTTCGTAAAAATTCACAGCATTACTCAATCAATCAACCATTTTCAATCTACCCGACTAACCGGATCGTTCAGGCAAACATTTTCCAACCTACAATCTCCAATCTACAATTTACAATTAAATATCTCCGGGCTCTCTGTTCGCTCTGTGATGAAAAAGGAACTGATATATGGCTATGATCCGCTCCTTCGCCATTATTTCGCTCGGTTGTCCGAAAAACACTGTCGATTCCGAAATCCTGAAGGGCGGATTGTTGCAGGCCGGATTGGAATATAAGGACGATCCCCAAAAAGCCGATGCCGTCATCGTCAATACCTGCGGCTTCATTCGCCCCGCGAAGGAAGAATCGATCGAAACCATTCTGGATACCTTGAAATTAAAAAAGGACGGCACCCGCAAAGTCGTCGTAATGGGCTGTCTCAGCCAACGATATTTTAAGCAGATCCAGACCGCAATCCCGGAAATTGACGGTCTATTCGGGATCGACTCACAGGCGGAAGTGATTAAATTCCTGACCGGCAAAGAAAGCGCCTGTCCGGATCTGGAAACCGGTCGCCGGTTGTTGACGCCCCGTCATTATGCTTATTTAAAAATTGCCGAAGGTTGCGATAATTCCTGCTCATTTTGCGCCATTCCGCTGATTCGCGGTCGCCAGCGCAGTCGCCCAATCGACAGTCTATTGCGCGAAGCCGAGTTCCTGGCTAACCAGGGAGTAAAGGAATTGATCCTGATTGCTCAGGACACCACCCGCTACGGCAGTGATTTAGCAGGCAAAATTACCCTGACGACCTTGTTGAATGAATTGCTGTCGGCGCGGCTTTTTCCCTGGCTACGGCTGATGTATGCCAATCCGGACTTCTGGCACAACGATTTGAATGAAGTGTTGACCAGGTTTCCGGAGTTCTGTCCGTATATCGACATCCCGGTTCAGCACGCCAGTCCGCGGATTTTGAAAATGATGAAGCGCGGCGCCAATCCGACCCGTATTAAAAAAACACTCCAGAGTATTCGTCGGCATCGTCCGGGAGTGGCTCTGCGCACTTCAATTATGGTTGGCTTTCCCGCAGAGAATGAAGCCGACTTTGAAGAACTGCTGAATTTCGTCGAGGAAATCCGTTTCGAACGGCTGGGGGTTTTTACCTACAGCGCCGAAGAAGATACCGATGCCGCAAAATTACCTGACGACGTACCCGCTGAAGAAAAAGAGCGGCGGCGCGAAATACTTACCCAAATCCAGTGGAACATTGCCCAGGCTTTCGCTAGCTCAAAAATCGGTCAGCAGGTCACGGTTCTGATCGAAGAACAAATCGGTTCCGCTTACCTGGCCCGTTCCGTCTGGGACGCCCCGGAAATCGATTGCACGGTCAAGGTTGAGTCATCAAAATATCTGACAATCGGTGACTTTTACAATGTAACTGTGACCGGCGTCGAAGACCTGGACCTGGTAGCCACCGCAAACCCTTAAAACTTTTGCTTGTTAGGCACAGATTAGATAATTTTCACCTGGATTTTCAGCCATAGAAACATCTAATTAATTAAGGAAAAACGATGAAGGCATTAATCACAGCAGGCGGACACGGCACTCGTCTGAGACCGATAACTCATACTCAAAACAAGCACCTGATCCCAATCGCCAATAAACCGATTCTGAATTACGCATTGGAATATGTCCGGGACGCCGGCATTCGCGAAGTCGGAATTATCACCAATCAGGAAGGCGATGAAGTCAAAGAGGTTTACGGCAATGGCAAAGCGCTTGGTCTGAAAATCATCTATATTCCACAGGAACGTCCTTCCGGGCTGGCTGACTGTGTGCGGATTGCCGAACCATTTATCGGCACTGAACCATTCGTTTTTTATCTCGGTGATAACATCATCGTTGGCGGCATCCGGCGTTTTATTGAGGAATTCGAGAAAAATCAGACCAACTGCCACCTCGTATTGGCAAAGGTCCCTGATCCGGAACGCTTCGGCGTGCCGGAAATCAAGGGTAATCGTATCGTCAATATCGTGGAAAAGCCTAAAAAACCGCTCAGCGATTTTGCCGTGACTGGAATTTATATCTACGACCACACCATTTTCGAGGCGGTCAATAATATCAAACCGAGCGCCCGTGGCGAACTCGAGATTTCCGACGCTCACCAATATTTACTAAACAAGGGATATAAGGTAACCTTTTCCGAAATCACCGGTTGGTGGAAAGACACCGGAAAACCCAGCGACCTGCTGGAAGCCAATCGTCTCGTACTAGATAATATTTCAACCGTGATTGAAGGAAAAGTCGATCGGAACAGCCGCATCAGCGGGCGGGTCGTCATCGCCCAGGGCGCGGAGATTGTCAATAGCAACATCCGCGGTCCGGTAATTATCGGCGCCGGCGCGAAAATCAGCAATGCATATATCGGGCCTTATTCTTCCATCGACAAAAATTGTGAGATCAGCAATGCCGAAATTGAATTCAGCATCGTCTCGTGTAATTGCATCATTCGCAACCAGAAAATTCGCATCGAAGCCAGCTTGCTCGGCAAGAACGTTCAGATCATCGAATCCCAGGCCAAACCGTTCACCAATCGTTTTATTATTGGCGATCAGAGCCTGATTGAAATCAGGTAGCCTTGATTGTGACGGTCGCCTTTCGGACTTTAGGCTGTCGCCTGAACCAGGCGGAAACCGATGCCTTCAAATCCGAATTGACCAAATTCAATCTCCGTGAAGTTAGCGGCTCTGAGCCGGCCAATTTGACCGTCATCAATTCCTGCGCTGTGACCCGTGCGGCTGAGGCTAAAACCCGCGCCACCATTACCGCCGCGCGACGTATTTCGCCCAATGGCAAAATCGCCATCGTCGGGTGCTATTCGCAATTAGCCGCCGCTGAACTGCTTGACATTCCTGGCGTCTATTTAGTATTAGGCAACAACGAAAAATATAATCTCTTCGATTTTCTTGATGAAATTGATCAGGGAGAAAAAATCGTACGCGTTACCACACCGGGTCTGGCGGCTACTACCTTCCGCACCGGGTATCACTCATCGCTTGATCAGCGCATCCGCGTCAACCTCAAAATCCAAGAAGGGTGCGACTATTATTGTGCCTATTGTATCCTTCCGTACTTACGCGGAGCGCCGCGCAGTCGCGAGCCGCAGGATTGTATCGCCGAAATCCGCCAGCTGACGGAACAAGGCGTTCGCGAAATAATTCTGACCGGTATCAATCTCGGTCGTTACCAATCGCCGGAAGGTGACCTGGCGGCGCTGATTCGCCGTCTTTTGGATGAAACGACTATTCCGCGGATTCGCCTCAGTTCAATCGAGCCCGATCTGATCACGCCGCAGTTAATCGAACTGATCGCCAGCGAACCGCGCCTTTGCCGCTATCTGCACATACCTTTGCAACATGGAGCCGATACGGTCTTAGGCTTGATGAAGCGGCACTATCAGACGGCTGATTACGCCGCACTCGTCGACAGTATAAAACAAAGAATGCCGGAAATTTGTATCGGCGCCGATGTAATGGTCGGCTTTCCCGGCGAAACTGAAAGCGAATTCGAACAAATGCGCCGATTTATTGAAAATATCGACATAACCTATTTGCACGTTTTCCGCTATTCCGCGCGTCCCGGCACTCCCGCCGCAGACCTTGGCGATCACATTCCGGATTCCGAAAAAAAACGCCGCTCCGCCATCCTGCGCCAGTTGAGCGGTCGCAAGCGGACCCAATTCATGCAGACCTTTTCCGGAAAGGTCTGCCCGGTCCTGTTCGAGGAAAAAATCGCCACGGATACATGGCAGGGACTGACCGACAATTATGTTAAAGTTCGCGCCAATAGCAAAGAACACTTGTATAATCGCATCAGAAAAGTTAGAATAATCCATGTTTCGGGAGATTTTTTGAAAGGAGAATTGCTCAGTGAGTGAATGTCCGTATTTCATTGGGATCGCCGGCAATATCGGCGTTGGCAAAACCACTATGACCGACATAATCGCCCGGCGCTTCGGCTGGCGGGCATTTTACGAGTCAGTGATCGACAATCCCTATCTTGAGGACTTCTATCTCGATATGAAGCGCTGGAGCTTCAATCTGCAAATCTATTTTCTGTCACACCGCTTTCGCAGTCATAAACAGATGACCGAATGTAATATCGCGACTGTTCAGGATCGCACAATCTACGAAGATGTCGAAATCTTCGCCCGCAATCTCTACGAAATGGGCAATATGAGTCAACGCGACTGGGATAATTACCGCGCCCTGTTTGAAATCATGACCTCCTACCTGAAAAAACCAGACCTGATTATTTATCTGCGCGCCAGCGTCGATACACTCCTGACGCGCATCAAGAAACGCTCGCGTGGATTCGAACGCGACATTTCTCCCGAATATATTTATATGCTAAATCTATCCTACGATCGCTGGATCAAAGAAGATCAGAGCCGCAATAAAGTCCTGGTGATCGAAACCGATCAGTTCGACGTCTTCCGCGATCAGGACAAACTGGAACGGGTTTTAAACCAGATCAGAGATATATGTCCCTGACTCCGTTTAGCATGTTTGGTTTCTCGCACATAATCACGGTGGTGATTATTGTGATAATCACCATATTCGCTCTGCACAAACTGCAAACCTATGATACCGCGCGTCTCAGGAAATATTTCAATCCGTTTCTCGCGATCCTGCTATTTTCCCAGTTGACCATGTGGCGCATTATTTTTATTTTTCAAAACGATTTCACAATCGGTTACGACCTGCCGCTCCATCTATGCGGTCTAAGTGAAATATTACTGATTTATTACCTTCTGCGTCCCGGTCAGAAACTTTTCGACGTGCTTTATTACTGGATTATGTCGGGTTCGACCCTGGCGGTGATTATTCCTGAACTGCAGTGGGATTTCCCCTCTGCGCGTTATTTCGCGTTGTTCATTCCCCACAGTCTGATGGTGTTTGTGATTCTGTACTGCCTGACCGTGTTAAAGATTCGACCCAGCCATAACAGTTACTGGACAGGGTTTAAAGCGCTCGGGCTAGTGGCCTTCTGTCTGGCGCCGGTGAATTTATTACTAAAAGCTAATTTCCTCTATCTCTGCGATATTCCGCCCGTTCCGTTCGGACCGATAAAACTCCTGCCGGAATGGCCGTGGTACCTGATAGTATTGGCGCTGTTTTTTCTACTGCTGTACCGAATCATTTATCAGCCGTTTTATCAGTCGGCAACTGAGACGGCGCTCGATCAAAAAGAAATATCATCTAATTAAGCGTCTCTTTAAACCACCATCCGGTTCAAATATTCAACCGCGTCCTGAGGATTGTGGGAATAGAAATCGGCGCCGATTTGAGCGCGGAAATCTTCCGTGACGGGCGCTCCACCGATCATAATCTTGAGTTCGGGGTAAGATTCCCGGATGGCGGAAACGCTTTTTTGCATATTCGGCAAAGTGGTCGTCAACAAGGCGCTCAGCCCGACGAAGCAATCGTGATGCTGCTCGATGCCGCTTAGAAATTTCTGGGTTGATACATCGACGCCCAGGTCGATCACTTCAAAACCCCCGCCGCGGATAATCATCGAAACCAGATTTTTGCCAATATCATGCAGGTCACCGGCCACGGTGCCAATCAGGAATTTGCCCTTACGCTTAACCGAACCGGATTCCAGATAGGGTTGCAGATGTTTCAAAACGGTGTTCATGGCCTGCGCGGCAACCAGCAGGTGCGGCACGAAAACCAGATTCTGGCTGAATTGCTTGCCGATGTGTTCCATGCCGAGCATACAGGCCTGCAGTAAGGTGTCCGGTGGGATTCCCTCTTTCAAAGCTTGCGCCGCGATTTCATCCGCGCCGTCCTGATCTTTCATATCCGGTGGGAAAGGATGACTCCGCGAAATTTTTCCCTTTTCAACACAGATGGCGAGTTTTTCAATGAGTTCCTGCATAATTCAACTCCTCAGTTTAATTGCGCAAACCGGCTTCTTTAACGATTGTCGGCATGATACTTTCCCACAAAAACGGCATAATATGAACCCCGCGAATACCTTTTAGATTTTTAACGGTCTGGATAATTTCGACGGCGATTTTAACGCCTTCGGCTTGCGGATCAGTGGCCTTTTCCATTCTCTGAATGTATTCATCATTGATTTTCACACCGGGGACATCCGCGCGCATGCGCAGTAAAGTGTTGACCGATTTGACCGGCATGACGCCCGCCAGGATAGCGACTTTCTCATGCAACCCCATTTCGACTACCTTTTCCATCCAGTTTCTGAAAAGCTCCGGATCGAAAACCGGCTGAGTTTGGATAAAATGGGCTCCGGCGCGGATTTTTTTACAAAGCCGGATCAGGCGCATTTCAAAAGGCACCGCGAACGGATTAGCCGCCGCGCCGATCAGAAATTCCGGC
>JALOAB010000053.1 GCA_023229045.1 Fidelibacterota bacterium | reverse complement strand
CGGAAAAATATTAATCACTATCTGGCGGCTGATTTTGAAATGCGGCAGGATCGACCTGATTTTAGTTACTTCGATTATTGGAAGGCGGAAGGTTTATATGATGTAAAGTTTTTTCCTGCCAGCTGGGCTTTTGTCAATGGGAGCCTGGCAGTTTTTTATAAAAATTTTAAGGAGGAAGCGACCTGGAACCATTGGGAATCAAACCTCAATCTGGCAACCAGTTTTTTCCTGCCCACCCGCACTACTTTGCGGGTAAGTGCAATGAGTTTAATCCGGGATTTCAGTAAGTATGCAGTTCCAGATGCTGAGAGTGGCACCGCGGACCTATCTACCATTTGGCAGTTGGTCGGAATCGTCAGGATCGCCCAGTCTTTCGGAAGCCAAATAGGCGGCTACAGTGAATTGTTATATCGCTTTAATCCGTCCGAGAGTAATCCCTATCAGGTTGAAGTGGTTGGTTTTAGTCCGATTGATGATTATTTCGGTTACAAGGGTTATAAGTGGACAAACGCCTTGAAATGGAAGATCAATAAGCAATTCTGGAGTCGAATTACCCTGAGCGCTTACCGCAACACATATCTTAACCGTCCGGTTTATGATTATGATTTCAGCACCGGGACCTGGCTGACGGATGCCGATGAAAATTACATCATCCTTTCCAACAATCGTCAGGATAATGGCTATTCGGCCGATTTATCAGTTGGAATACAACTTAATAAAATATTTAATCGGGCTTCAAATTTCGGGGTGATCGGTTCAATCGGCTATTTTCATAATAATTCAAACGACAATTACTTTGAGTACGACGACCGAACACTCAGCATTCAAACCACGTATGATTTGCAATGGTAAAAATATTTCTTGCTTTTTTTTGAAAACATCCGTAAATAATCGCCCGTTATGAGTAATTTCAGTACAATTAAAACCGCTTCGCAAAACACCCAAAACTGGTGGTGGTGGCAGATTAATATCGGGGCGGTGACGTGCTGAGATAAGCGTTTTAGCAATTCTATATTTGCATAGACCCGCCCGAAAAGGCGGGTTTTTTGTTTTATTGACAATCACTAACAAATAAAGAAAGGAAAAGAAAATGGATCAACACAAATTCATCTTGTCTGAATCCGAAATGCCGAAAGCCTGGTACAACATCGCGGCCGATCTGCCGTTTGAAATGCCACCGGTGTTGCATCCCGGCACGCAACAACCGATTACTCCCGACGATCTGGCGCCGCTCTTTCCGATGGCGATCATCGAACAGGAAGTCAGCACGGAACGCTTTATTCCGATTCCGGAAGCGGTGCAGGAAATTTACCGGATATGGAGACCGTCGCCTTTGGTGCGCGCCTATCGCCTGGAGAAAGCCATCGGCACGCGCTCGAAAATTTACTTTAAAAATGAGAGCGTCAGTCCGGCCGGCAGTCATAAGCCCAACACCGCTGTCGCGCAGGCTTATTATAATGCCAAAGAAGGCGTCAAGAAACTGACCACAGAAACCGGCGCCGGACAATGGGGCAGTGCGCTGGCACTGGCCTGCAACTTCTTCGGACTGGAATGCTTAGTATTCATGGTGCGAGTCAGTTTTGACGGTAAACCCTACCGCAAATCTATGATTGAAAGCTGGGGCGCGCGGATATTTGCAAGTCCAAGTAAAGAGACTGCTTGCGGACGCGAAATTCTGGCGCGCGATCCGGAATGTTCCGGCAGTCTGGGAATTGCGATTTCGGAAGCGGTCGAAGTGGCTGTTGCCGATGAAAAAACCAAATATTCACTCGGTTCGGTGCTGAATCATGTCATGTTACATCAGACCGTTATCGGCGAAGAAGCTCAGCAACAAATGAAGTTGGCCGGCGACTATCCGGACATTGTCATTGGCTGTGTCGGCGGCGGCAGTAACTTTGCCGGTATTTCTTTCCCGTTTATCAAAGATAAGTTTGCTGGAAAAAAATTGCAGGCCATAGCGGTTGAACCGACGGCTTGCCCGTCGCTGACCAAAGGCCTCTATGCCTATGATTACGGCGATACCGGCAAGCTGACGCCGCTGGTCGCAATGTATACTCTCGGTCATAATTTTATTCCGTCGAGAATTCATGCCGGCGGTCTGCGTTACCACGGCGCCTCGCCGTTAGTCAGCCGGCTGGTCAAGGAAGGGTTTATCGAAGCCCGCTCCTACCAGCAGACTGAAGTCTTCCAGGCGGCGGTGACTTTCGCCCGCAGTGAAGGCATTATTCCGGCGCCGGAAACCGCGCATGCCATCAGGGCCACCATCGACGAGGCTAAAAAGGCTGACGAAGAAGGCGTTTCCAAAACGATCCTGTTCAACTTCAGCGGGCATGGTCACTTCGATATGAGCGCCTATGATGCCTACTTCAGCAAGCGACTGGAAGATAACCATTTTTCGGATACCGCTTTGCAAAAAAACCTGGCGGAGATTGCCGATTTACCTAAAGTTTAAGAGGTAAGCCCCAAGGTTGTCTGGTAAAAAGGGACGCAATTGCTTGCGTCCCTTTTGGTTTTATTGGAGATAGTCTTTGTTGGTTTTGCAGGAAATATTTCCTTACATTCCGCCGTGTAAATGAAACTCGCATTTTTAAATCCTCAATCAAAAGCTATACAAATCGATGGTATCGGCCCGGTCGTTCTGCGTCGCAATCGCCGCGCCCGGCGTCTGACTCTGCGTATCAGTTGTGGAAAGCCGGTGACGCTCACCCTGCCATTATTTGTTAGTCAAAAAACCGCTCTTGACTTTCTGAATGCCAACCGCGAATGGACTTTGAGAAAACTGCAGGCGCTTCGAGAATCTCGTCCGCCGGTTCTTATCATCGACGGGACTAAACCAGTGCAGACCCGTGGCCATCGGCTTGAATTACAACCGGTGGAAAGCGATGAAATTAAAGTCAGTGTGCGTTCTGGAATTATTAGTGTGCGGTACCCGGCCAAGGAATCGATCACGAATCCGCGAGTGCAGGAAAGCATTGCACTGGGACTGACCGCCGCCTATCGCATCGAAGCCAAACGATACCTGCCGCCAAGAGTTCATGAATTGGCCGGGCGGCACGACTTCCGCTATAATCGCCTTTTTATCAAAGACCTCAGGTCGCGCTGGGGCAGTTGCTCAGCCGCTAACAACATTAATCTGAATCTGCACCTGATGCGTCTGCCAGACAAACTGATCGATTATGTCATTTTACACGAATTAGTTCACACCCATATCAAAAATCATAGCCCGCTTTTCTGGCAAGAGCTGGAGCGAATTCTGCCGGATGCCAGAATACTCCGCCGCCGCCTGAGCCGGCTGACCAAAACCGGATTACTGCAATCCATTTTCGTTGCCATGTGAAAGGATTGCCAGCCAACCAGCGCTTAAAAATTCTTAGTTCCTAAAATTTTTTCATTTCTTTTTGTAAATATTAACCTTGTTTTTATAACTTCCCGGCATGTAAAAAATTTTTAAATTGAAACCAAAACGAAATGAGTAATCTGTGAATAATTCTGTTAATCCCTTCCCGGAATTAATCAGCCCGACTGACTGGCAAAAATTAACCACTTTGCAGAACGAGCACGTCACTGCAATTGTCACCGAATATATCCGTCTCTGTCAACCGGCAAAAGTGAGTATCATCAGTGACGCTCCCGAGGATATCGCATTTGTTCGGCAATTGGCGCTTAGCGAAGACGAAGAACGGCTCCTTAATATCACCGGACATACGATCCATTACGACGGCTATAACGACCAAGGGCGCGATAAGGAACATACCCGGATTCTCGTCAGCGATGCCAGTCTGATGAGCGCGCGCCTCAATACTCTCGAGCGCGCCGCCGGTCTGGCGGAAATCCGGCAATTGTTAGATAGTATCATGACTGGCAAACACATGCTGGTTAGATTTTTTTGTCTTGGACCTCTGGATTCGGCTTTTTCCATTCCGGCTCTGCAGATTACCGATTCGTCTTATGTCGCCCACAGTGAAGACTTGCTCTATCGGTCGGGTTACCGTGAATTTCAGCAGTTGAACGGATCAGATCGTTTTTTCCACTTTATTCACAGTGCCGGCGAGCTGGACAAGCGCGGCTGTTCGAAGAATATCGATAAGCGGCGGATTTATATCGATCTGGAAGCCGACCGCGTTTTCACGATTAATAATCAGTATGCCGGCAATAGCATTGGTCTCAAGAAACTGGCTCTGCGGCTAGCGATCAACAAAGCCAATCACGAGGATTGGTTGGCTGAGCATATGTTCATCATGGGTGTCCACCCGCCACACAAGGAACGCACAACCTATTTTACCGGCGCTTTTCCGAGCGCCTGCGGCAAGACCAGCACCGCCATGTTGCCCGGACAGACGATCGTGGGAGACGATATTGCTTATTTACGGATTTCGGACAAAGGCGTCTGTCGCGCCGTCAACATCGAGTCCGGCATTTTCGGGATCATCGCCGACGTCAATCCGGTCGACGACGCCTTGATTTATCGTTGCCTGACCACGCCGCGCGAGCTGATTTTTTCGAATGTGCTGGTAAATGACGGACGACCGTACTGGCTGGGAATGGGTTGCGAAACTCCCTCTACGGGTCTTAATCACTCCGGCGAATGGTATCAGGGCAAGAAAGATGCGAACGACAAGGAAATCCCGCTGGCGCATAAAAACGCCCGCTATACAATGCGGCTGAGCGAGCTGGAAAATCTCGATCCGCGCGCCAATGATCCGGAGGGTGTGCCGATCGACGCTATTATTTACGGCGGACGCGATTCGGATACCAATCCGCCGGTCTTTCAGGCGCTCGATTGGTTGGACGGCGTAATCGTTGGAGCGACGCTTGAATCGGAAACGACCGCCGCGACTCTCGGTCAGGAAGGACGCCGGGTGCTTTCGCCAATGGCTAATCTGGACTTCGTGGTGGTGCCGCTCGGGCTTTATATCGGCAATCACCTGAAATACGGCGCCCGGCTGAAGAAGCCGCCGCTGGTCTTCGCCACCAATTATTTTCTGAAGGACGCTAATGGCAAATATTTGAATGAAAAAACTGCCAAGAAGGTCTGGATTCTGTGGGCGGAAGGTCGCGTGCATGGCGAGTACGACGCGATTCAGACCCCGATCGGTTTTTTGCCGCAATTGGCGGATTTACAGGAGTTGTTTAAAGCAGTACTCGGCAAAGAATATACCGCGACCGAGTACGAACAGCAATTCACTCTCCGCACGGATAAACTGATCGCTAAACTGGACCGCGTTATGGCGATTTACCAGAGCGAGGCGGTGCCGCAGGAGTTCAGCGCTCGGCTGGTGCATCAGCGTCAGGAATTGATCCGGCTGCAAGAACGCTTTAAGAGAACGGAGATCAGCCCCAGTCAATTTATAGCCGGATAATAATCCGTCATATCGGTCTTGGAAAAATGCCTTGCTATTCAAAGACCGACGGGTGTAAATTTGCCTGCTTTTTAGCTTTACGAGAAAATTAAAAGGAATTTGAAAATGAAACCCAATATTCATCCGGAATATAAAGAATGCACCGTCTCGTGTGCCTGTGGCAATACCTTCGTCACGCGCTCGACTGTCGGCGACATCAAGGTGGAAATCTGCTCCGCCTGCCATCCGTTCTTTACCGGCAAACAGAAACTGATCGACAGCGCCGGTCGCATCGAGAAATTCAATCGCAAATACAAACGCGATACCAACAAGGGATAACTACTTTTTAAAAACCTAACGACTTCTTCACGACGGTGGAGAGGTCGTTTTTTATTGTCTATGGCACAGAAAATATTAGTTGGTGGACAGGCAGTAATCGAAGGCGTCATGATGCGCGTTCCGGGCGCCTACGCCACCGCCGTACGCCGACCGGACGGCGAGATCGAGATCAAACACGAAAAATTTCAATCGATCGCCGAACGCATTCCGATTTTCAAAAAACCCTTTCTGCGCGGTATGATCAGCATGTTCGAATCGCTGAAAATCGGGCTGGGAACGATTCAGCTTTCGGCGGATATTGCCATGCAGGCTGAGGTTAAAGACAAACCGCCGACCAAAGCTAAGGAAAAATTGACAACCGCGATTACGACCATTTTTGCTTTTGGATTAGCCTTTCTGCTGTTTGGATTTTTACCGTTATGGCTAACGACCAGACTGCTGAATATCGAGCGACAAGCCCTGCTTTTTAATCTGGTAGTCGGCGCCTGGCGCATTTTGTTTTTCCTTATTTATCTCTGGCTGATTTCGCTGATGAAAGATATTCAGCGACTGTTCCAATATCATGGCGCCGAGCATAAAGTTGTATTCACCTTTGAAAGCGGTCGCGAACTGACGGTGGAAAATACCCGTCCGTTTAAGACTTTTCATCCGCGCTGTGGGACGAGTTTCATTTTTATCGTGATGATGGTCGGGATTCTGCTCTTTGCCCTGATTGACGCGCTGGTAATCGGGACTTTTGGCTCAATTTCGCTGGCGACGCGCTTGATATATCATCTTGGCTTATTGCCGTTGGTAGCCGGAATCGGCTATGAATTTTTAAAATTATCGGCGCGTTTCCAGAACCGGGCGTTCACCCGCTGGCTGATAGCGCCGGGACTCTGGTTGCAAAGGATAACCACCAAACCGCCGAGCGACGATCAGCTCGAAGTGGCAATTGCGGCCTTGAAGGGGGCTTTCGGCGATCGCTATGCCGAATTTGCCGGTCGCGAATATATCGCCGAAGCAGTGGACTGAGGTCGTAAAATGCGTGAACGGATTCAGGAAATCATCAGGCGTTACGAAGAAATTACCGCGCAGATGTCTCGGCCGGAAATTGTCACCAATCAGCAACGCTTTCGCGCTTTGGCGAAGGAACACAAAGACCTCTCGCCGATTTTTACCAAGGGTAGCCGCTATTTGCAGGTTCTGACTGCTATTGAGGAAGACCAGGCAATTCTCAACGGTCCGGACGAAGATCTGAAACAATTGGCTGAGGAAGAGCTTCCGGCTCTCGAAGAGCAAGAAGCTACCCTGGCTGAAGAATTAAGACTGCTCTTAATTCCCAAAGACCCGAACGATGATAAAAATGCAATTGTCGAAATCCGGGCCGGCACCGGCGGCGACGAGGCGGCCATCTTTGCCGCCGATCTGCACCGCATGTACCTGAAATTTGCCGAGCGCCAGGGCTGGAAGACCGAGGAACTTTCCGGTACCGAAAATGGGCTGGGCGGCTTTAAGGAGGTCATATTTTTATTGTCCGGGGAAGATGTTTATGGGACGATGAAATTCGAATCGGGAGTGCATCGTGTCCAGCGCGTGCCGGTAACCGAGACCCAGGGTCGCGTGCACACTTCGGCGGCTACTGTGGCGATTCTGCCGGAAGCTGAAGAAGTCGATATCGAGGTCAATGCCAACGACCTGCGTATCGATACTTACCGGGCCAGCGGCGCCGGCGGTCAGCACGTCAATAAAGTCGAAACCGCCATCCGTATTACCCACCTGCCGACCGGTTTGGTGGTCACCTGTCAGGATGAAAAATCACAATTCAAGAATAAAGAGAAAGCCCTCAAAATTTTACGAAGTCGTCTGCTGGCTCTCAAGGAAGCCGAACAGGAAGCCGAAATCGCCGCCAAACGACGCAGTATGGTCAGTACCGGCGACCGCAGTGCCAAAATCCGCACCTATAATTTCCCACAAGGGCGCGTTACCGATCATCGCATCAACCTGACTCTCTACCGGCTGGAAGAGATTATGGAAGGTGAAATTGATGAGTTGATTTCCGCCCTTCAGTTGGCGCACACTACCGAACTTTTAAAGGGTTGAGCCGGGGCGATCGACTAATTCGCTGACCTCTTTTTAAAATCTTTTTCAATCGCGATAAATCCACTTGCCCGGCTTTAAAACAATCTTAAATTTTAAACCGGAATATGACAGAATCGGTGCAAAAAACCTGGCGGATAATCGATGTTCTCAAGTGGTCTAAAGATTACCTGAAAGCCAAGCAGGTTGAATCGCCCCAGATCGAAGTCGAATGGATTTTACGCGAAGTGCTCGGCTTTAGTCGCCTCGAAATTTATCTGCATCACGAAAAGCCGCTGTCAGCCGCCGAACTGACGCGCATAAAAAGTTTGCTGAGTAAGCGCGCCGCCGGCCAACCCATCCAATATGTGCTCTGCAGTGCCGAATTCATGGGCTTGAAGTTTAAAGTAACGCCGGATGTATTGATTCCGCGCCCGGAGACCGAACTGTTGGTCGAAAAGACCATCGCATTATGTAAAAACCGCCCGGCGCCGCGCATTCTCGATATCGGTACCGGCTCCGGTTGCATTGCCATCGCGCTGGCGCATAATTTACCCGATTGCCGATTGACGGCTGTGGATATCAGTTCGTCCGCTGTGAAGATTGCCCGTGAGAATGCCGCCCGGCATAACGTCACTGGACAGATCGATTTCCGCGAGCTCGATATCTTACAACCGTTCGATTCACTGCCGCAACCGTTTGATATTATCGTTTCCAATCCGCCTTACGTTGCCGGCCAGTGGTTTGCTGAATTGCCGAATTTAGTCCGGGAAAATGAGCCCGAGATCGCCCTGAATCCCGGCGCGGACGAATTACGGTTTTATCGACGGATTGCAAATCTGGCGCCTGAAATCGGAACTCCCGGTGGTCATGTAATCCTCGAGATCGGCGGCGATTATCAGCAGGCGCCTGTGGTCGAACTTTTTAGCGGCGATGCTTTTGCTTCCACGGCTGTGGTCAAAGATTATTCCGGTCAGTGCCGGATCGTCATAGCGGAGTTGGCGGGATGAAAAAGGTAATAGCATTCATCAGGATTATGCGCCCGCTGAATTTAATTCAGGGTGGCATCGCGATTTTGGTCAGCATGTCTCTGGCTGATCAATTACCGGTCTGGTGGAAAGTGCTGGTGGCTATTTTTGTGGTGTGGTGCTATACCGGCGCCGGCAATGCCCTGAATGATTATTATGATGCGGAAATTGACCGGATCAATCGCCCAACGCGCCCGATCCCGGCCGGACTCATCCGAACGCGTCAGGCTTTGGTTTTTAGCGGATTGCTGTTTGGGCTGGGCACGCTGGCAATTATCCCGATTATTAGCTTTCAGGTTGTAATTATAACAATCGCCGCTTTGTTTTTACTAATCAGTTATACTCCGCTTTTTAAGCCGCGCCCGCTGTGGGGCAATCTGGTCGTTTCGACGACGCTGGGATTGACCTTTTTATTCGGGTCGGCGGTCTTTGGTGATATAGGTCCGGGAATCGTGCCCGGCCTGCTGGCTTTCAGTTTCAATTTCATCCGTGAGATTGTTAAGGATATGCAGGATATCAGAGGCGATCGGGCGTTGGGGGCGCGCACCTTTCCGCTGGTGTACGGAGCGTACGCGGCTCGCCTTCTGGTGATTGGCGCCACCCTGCTTCTGGTGATCGGAGCGCCGATTCCATACTTCATGGGAATTTATGGAATTTATTATCTGCTGGTACTGGTTTTAACGGTTGAAATACCGCTGATTTATGTTATATTTTCAATAGGTCGCGACTCCTCCGCTACCAACTGCGGTCGTCTGGCGGCGATTTTAAAAGGTGATGTTTTCTTTGGCCTGCTGGCCATTTTTGTGGGAAGGTTTTAAATGACTCAATTCGTACATTTACACAACCATTCGGATTACAGTCTGCTGGATGGCGCGCAATCCATCGAGTCGCTGGTCAACCGGGCGGTCGAGCTGGGTATGCCGGCAGTCGGCTTGACCGAACACGGCAATATGTTCAGCGCCGTTCACTTTATGAAAGCCGCTAAAAATTGCGGTATAAAGCCCATCCTGGGTTGTGAAATCTATGTTGCTGATAATGACCGTTTCGATAAAAAATCACGCGAACAGGGCGGCGGTGGTTACCATCATTTATTGTTGTTGATCCAAAATCGACAAGGCTATGAGAACCTGATCAAGCTGGTCAGTTTCGGTTACCTGGAAGGCTATTATTACCGGCCGCGCGTCGATAATGAGCTTCTGCGCAAATATAACGCCGGGCTGATTGCTACCAGCGCCTGTATCAAAGGGCGCATCCAGGACGCCGCCATCAAAGGCGATTACGCCAAAGCTAAGCAGTTTGCGCTGGAATATGCCGAAATATTCGCCGGCCGTTTCTATCTTGAAGTGCAGAATCACGGCATAAAAGAAGAATTAAGCTGGTACGAATTGTCCAAACAATTGGCGGCTGAGCTCGGGTTGCCGCGCGTTCTGACCAACGACACTCATTACACATTGCCGGAACACTGGGAAGCCCATGACGCTCATCTGTGTATTGGCACCGGCAAGGAAATGAGCATGGCAGAGCGCATGCGATACGATGAGCATGAATATTGGGTGAAATCGGCCGCGGAGATGGCGGCCCTTTATCCCAACGATCCCGAGATTTTGGAAAACACTCTGAAGATCGCTGACGAGTGTGATTTTAATCTGGAGTTTGATAAGTATCATCTGCCCAGGTTTCCAATCCCGGAATCCAGCAAAACCCAAACCGCCGATCAATATCTGGCTCAATTGGTCGAAGAGCGCTTGGCGCGCCGCTACCCGGAAGTTACATCGGAAATCCGCGAGCGTATTGACTATGAGATGGGCGTCATCCGGCAGATGGGCTTTGCCGGTTATTTTCTGATTGTTCAGGATTTTGTGCATTTTGCGCGGCAGAACAATATCCCGGTCGGTCCCGGTCGGGGCTCGGCGGCTGGCAGTATTGTAGCTTACATCCTTGGTATTACCAATATTGATCCGCTGAAGTATAAGCTGATTTTTGAGCGTTTTTTAAATCCGGAACGGATTTCAATGCCGGATATCGATATCGACTTCTGTGACACCAAACGGACCGCCGTGATCGATTACATTCGCCAGAAATATGGCGAAAACTGTGTCGCCCAGATCATCACTTTTGGAAAAATGAAAGCCAGAGCCGTGATCCGTGACGTCGGACGCGTGCTCAGCATGCCGCTGGC
>JALOAB010000052.1 GCA_023229045.1 Fidelibacterota bacterium | reverse complement strand
AGCCGAGCGCGTCCTTAAGACGTCCAGTTCCTCACTGGTCAATTTACCCCACACTGCATAAGGCAAAATAAAAATCAGAAGATAAGTCAGTGTCCTTCTCATCGCTCTTTTCTTTCTTTGTTTTTGTTGGTTCTCATACAATGTTGTATAGACTGATCAAGACCCACAAAAGTTGTCCGGCGAATTGGTCGATAACAACCCGTTATGGATGAGCGGTTATAGCGGAAGTTTAAGCGCCGGAAAAATCGATTAAAGGTCAGGAGTGGGTACTTCAGGAAAAGAAGAGGGCAATCGAGGAGCCGGGGTCTCAATCACCCGCATTGTCTGCCATTTTCCGCCAAGAAAGCGCAGGAAAAAGGCTAAGCCGAGGACGCTGATATAGATTGTAGCGCAGGTCCAGGCGGCCAATAAATTTTTATGTAAAATGACAATTACGATGTAAGAGGGTATAACTAAAACTCCGAGCGAGAGAACCAGCAACATATACATTACAAAACGCGTATCACCGGCGCCTTTAATTGCGCCGGAAAAGATGATATTGAATGTATCGAAAAATGTGTAGAGCGCCACGAACCGCAGGAGAATCATCACCGTACTTTTAATTTCCGCATAAGTGATCGGGTCGGCGCGGTAAATAAATGGTTTGATGAATATTTCCGGGATCAGCAGAAAAGCCGCTATCGTTAAACACATGTATAAAAGGGTGATATGAAAACAGGAATAGGTACTGCGCCGCGCCAAATCCGGACGATTTTTTCCGAGCGACTGCCCAACCAGAACTGCGACGGCGACGCTGAATCCGGTCATCGGCATAAAGGCCAGGTTGTTGATGTTAAAGGCGACATTGGTGGCCGCCATTTGGATTGTACCCAACCGTCCGAGCATTAATAGAAAGATTGTGAAACCGGCGATATCGAGAAAGAATTGAATCCCGTTCGGAAATCCAAAGTAAATTAAACGCATAAAAAGTTTGCGATTAAATCGCCAGTCGCTTAGCGTACCGCTCGAACGGTTATACTTAGGTCGGAAGATCAGTACAACATAGCATAAAAATGATGCTATTGCGGAGAGCACCGTCGCAATTGCCGCGCCTTTCATACCCATTTCCGGAAATCCGAGATGACCAAAAATCAGGATATAATCAAAAGTGAGATTGACTAGTGTGGCAATGATGTTGATCCACATAATGGGCAGAGTATGACCACGACCGCTGTAAAATCCAGCCAGAGCGGAAGCCGCGATCGCCGGGAAAGCTCCCAAACAAAGGTATTTGAAATAAATAGTCTCGTATTCCCGAACCAATTCCTGATGTCCGACAATTCTGAAAAATGAGTCGGCTAACGGAATTAATCCAAAATGAAAAATGCCGCCGATAATGGCGATGTAAATTCCCTGCCAGAGTATCCGACCGAACATTTTATGCTGTCCGGCTCCGTGATATTGGGCAACAAAAGTGCTGACATAACTAGCGGTCCCGGTAAAGAGACTCATGAAGGTGAAATTCAGCAGACCGGCGGGCATGGCGGCGGCAATGGCTTCGGTAGAGTACCAGGCCAGAAACATCCGATCGATGAAATGTTGTAAAGACCAGGCCGCCGTCGACAAAATCAACGGAATAGCCAGGATCAGAACCTGCTTGTAACCTGCCTCAGCGCTCCAGCGTCTAACAATCGGATTCCAAACGGTCATGTTTAAATAACGATATTTTGATAGGTTCAATCATAATGGGCGAAAACATAAGCATCGCCAATCACAACTCAAAGAATTATTTGATTGATTTTAGGGCGGTTTTTTGTAAGTTTTTCGAGCTTTTCGAACTGATAGAAAAAAACCATGTTAGATGAAACTACAAAGCAAAACATTATCTCATACCTCAGCCAGTGGATAGAAGTCATACGGGTTAGGGAAGAAGGATGGAATCTGGTCATTGAAGGTCGTCAACGCGATAAGACGTCTCTGCGATCGATCGCCCGTCATTCCGGCGGTCTGATCCATTCAATAAAAAAGTTCAAGGATAATCAAGCCGATCTTTTTTTAATTAAAACCATCGGAACCGAAAGACGGATATCGAAGATTCATCTGATTTTATTTCTGTTGACGGTTTATACGACTTTAATGGCTGGCGCTATGATGGAAGGCGCCAATCCGTTTACACAGCCTCTGACAGTTGTGAAGGGTATTCCATTCAGTCTGACACTTTTGGCTATCCTGGGCGTTCATGAGCTGGGGCACTTTAGCTTCGCCCGCAAGCATCACGTTGATGCGACTCTGCCATATTTCATTCCGGCGCCGACCTTTATCGGAACTTTCGGGGCTTTTATTAAAATGCGTTCGCCGGTCAGACAGCGGCGCGCCCTGTTGGAAATCGGAGCGGCCGGACCGATATTCGGTTTTCTGGTGGCGACGCCGGCTTTATTTATCGGTTTGGCTTTATCTGAAGTCGTCCCGTTAGCCGAAGCCGACGGAATCCAGTTAGGTGACTCAATTATAATGAAAATTGCCTCAGCGGTGATTTTCCCCGGATTGGAACCTGGACAGGATATTTTGTTGCACCCGGTTGGTTTTGCGGCCTGGATCGGGATGCTGGTAACCATGTTGAACCTTCTGCCGATTGGGCAACTGGATGGCGGTCATATCGCGCACGCCTTACTTGGGAAAAAGTCAATTTATATAGCGTGGGGCGCTTTAATCGCAACCGGGGCTCTGGCGTTTCTGTCGCTTAATTGGCTGGTTTGGGGGGCTCTGGTTTTTTTTCTGGTGAGAGTGAAACATCCGCCGATCATTGATGATTACAAGCCATTGACTGTGCGCGAAAAATTGATCGGTCTGACAGCCTTGACTATTTTCATACTGACATTTATCCCGGTCCCTTTTAAAACCTGAAATCACTTATAGGAAATGAAAGTGCCTAAGTTTACAGAAGCTATTAGAAAAATCAATAAGTGGTTCGATTTTGCCAGGAGTCATCCGCAAATTTATGCTCCTTTAATCGTTCTATTCTTGTTAGCGATCGTCTATTTCGCAATGTTGGCGACCCCGCTGAACCTGCGCAATTTAAACCGGATCGTCACAATTCAGCCCAACGCCAGCCTGCAAGAGATTGCAACCTATTTGCAGGACCAGAATATAATTGAAAATCGATCGCGGTTTATCCTGGCAACCAAAATGATGCGGAAAGGGCGCAAATTACGCGCCGGCCGCTTTAATTTGAAAAGAGCTTCCAATTATTATGAATTGATCAAAACACTCAGCGATTGGGAGGTTGAAACGGTGCGCGTAACGATACCGGAAGGTTTGCGATCTCGCGAAATCGCCAAATTGCTCGAAAAACGGATCGGTGTTTCGGCTGAAGGATTTATGAAAAAGATCATGGATCCGAATTTTACGCATGAGTTGGGGATTGCGGCTGATAATCTGGAGGGCTATCTTTTTCCGGATTCGTATGATTTGCTGGAAGGCGATTCGCCGGAATACGTTATTCGGCGGATGGTGAGCCGTTTTAAGGAAGTGGTCAACGATTCCGTCCGGCAAGAGATTAAACGCAGAGGTTATAATTTACACCAGGTTATTACCTTAGCTTCGATCGTAGAAGGCGAAGTTCAGGTGAATTTTGAACGACCGATCGTGGCTTCTTTGTATTATAACCGTCTGCGTAGGCGGATTCGTCTGGAAGCCTGTCCGACTATCCAGTACATAATTCCGGATAGTCCCCGGCGACTCCTGATGTCCGATCTTAAGATCAAATCGCCGTATAATACCTATCTGCATTATGGCTTGCCGCCGGGACCGGTCAGTAATCCGGGCTGGAAATCCATTCAGGCTACTTTAAATCCGGCTAAAACCAATTATCTTTACATGATTTCAAAAGGCGATAGCACCTATACTCATTTTTTTACCTCAAATTATAATGAGTTTTTAGCGGCTAAGAAAAGATTGCAGAATATCCGCAAACAAAATAAGCTGAATGCCGGAAAGGACTATGTCGATTGAACTCCCTTGAAAGTCTTAATTCGGAGCAACGTCAAGCCGTTGAATATACAGCCGGCCCGGCGCTGATCTTTGCCGGCGCCGGAAGTGGCAAGACCAAAGTTCTAGCTCACAAAGTTGCCTATATGGTCGAGAAGAAAATCGTTGCGCCGCATAATATCCTGGCGGTTACTTTTACTAATAAAGCCGCCCGCGAACTGCGAGATCGGGTTGAAAAATATGTCGGCAAAAACGCCGGACAGGTCAATATCGGCACTTTTCACGCGATATGTGCCCGGCTTTTGAGACGAGAAATCGAATGCCTCGACTATTCTTCTAACTTTACGATTTATGATACTGACGATCAACTGGCACTCCTCAAGAAAGTTATCAGTGATCATTCGATAATTCTGGAATCCACTACTCCGAAAAATATCCTGAGCAGAATCTCTTATCTGAAGAATCACATGATCGAGCCGGATGATTTCACCGCAAGACCGGGATTTCTGACCGATCGCTATGTGGCGGAGCTTTATCCATTATATCAGACAGCTCTGCATAAAGCTATGGCTGTGGATTTCGACGATCTGTTGATTTTACCCTTAAAAATCTTCAATCTCAAACCAGAAGTGCTTGAAAAATATCGAACGCTTTACCAGTCAATTTTAGTCGATGAGTTCCAGGACACTAACCGTCCTCAATTCCTTTTAATCGAGGCGCTCGGCAAAAAACATCAATGTGTTTGCGTCGTCGGAGATGACGACCAGAGTATTTACAGCTGGCGCGGCGCTGACATCCAAAATATTCTCAGATTTAACGAGGTTTTTCCGAAATGTAAAACCTTCAAGCTTGAACAGAATTACCGATCGACGAATAATATTTTAAAAGCCGCCTCAGCGGTTGTCAGTCACAATAAACAGCGCGCTATTAAAACTCTGTGGTCGGAAAAAAGCGCCGGCGAGCAGTTGGTGCGTCTCGATGCCGAAAGCGAGTATGACGAAGCCGCCCTGATTGCCAGCCAGATTCAACGTGAAATCATCCAGCATAAACGCAATTTCAAAGACTTTGCGATTCTTTATCGCACGAATGCTCAAACCCGCGTTCTGGAGGAGATATTACGTCGTAATAATATCGTCTATGTCATCGTTGGCGGAGTGCGTTTCTATGAACGCAAAGAGATCAAAGACATTTTAGCTTTTTTCCATATTCTTTCCAATCCAAATGACGATATTAGCCTGAAACGCACAATTAATTTACCGCCGCGCGGAATCGGTAAAACTACCCTCCAGCATCTGGAGGAATTAGCCAATACTAAAAACATTCCACTTTTCTCAGCCATGCAATATGTGGATGAACTCGATCTGGGTTCGCGTGCCACGGAAGCCGTGAAGAAGTTCTACGAACAGCTCGTCGATTTAAATAAATTGCGCAAAACGCTTTCATTCGAGGAATGGACGCGCATCGCTCTCGTTAGTATCGGACTTCGTAATTATTATAAAGAGAGTGAGGGCGAAGAAGCCACCGAACGGCTGGCTAATCTTGACGAATTTCTCAATGATATTACCGAATTTTGTCAGACGACCGATAAGCCAACGCTTGAATCCTACCTCGAAAATGTTACCCTGGCAACTTCCATTGACGAATGGGAAGACACCAAAAATGCCGTTACTCTGATGACCCTGCATGGCGCCAAAGGTTTGGAATTTCCGGTAGTATTTATTTGTGGACTAAATCAGGGCTTACTGCCACTCGAGCGCGATCTGACGCGTGAATCGCTCGAGGAAGAACGCCGCCTGTTCTACGTAGGCTTGACCCGCGCCAAGGAAAAAGTCTTTCTGTCGTCTGCACGTCAACGCATGCGTGCCGGTGAAATTGCCTATTCAACGGAATCGATTTTTTTCAATGAAATCCCGGAGGAGTTGATTGCCAGCAGTGGCAGTCTTGAGAGTGTCATATCCGCCCGTCGCAAACCACGATCAACAACCCGAACCAGGTCTTATGCGACCGACCGAGTGACGACTCGCCCGCTGACCGGAGAAAAGCGTGATTCAACTAAACCTGAGATAAGCACACCAGCCAGCCTGAATATCAAGCCGGGCGCCCGCGTCTCACACAGCATTTTTGGAGCGGGACAAGTGGTGAACATCGATGGCGTTGGGCAGAATGCACGGGTTACGGTGCATTTCCGTTCCTGTGGGCGGAAAACGATCGTCGCCCGCTTCCTGAGTATTAATTAAAACATACTTAAACCAGTCATTCCTCCGTGACAGTGCCTGCGGCACGAGGAGATACGACGAGGAATCGTTGAGGCTAAAGTGCGATACTCCGATTTAGCTCAAATGACAGTTTTATTGCGAGATTTTCTTTTTCCGTAATTGCCAGTAATACTTTTCAAATTCGGCGTTGAGGTCGATTTTTCGCCCCTCAACGACAATCATTTTCCGCGCCAGGCGGTCGCAGATTTCGTTATACAGATTATCGCTATGTCCCTGAACGTAAATCCAGGAAATTCCAGGATGATTCAGGGCATCAAGTTCGCGCCAGAGTTCCTGATTCTTGACGGGCTTCTTGTCGGCGGTTTTCCAGTTTTTCATTTTCCAGTTGATCATCCAGGTGGTGATGCCATTGCGCAGGTATTGGCTGTCGGTGTAAATGGCGGCGCTTTCGCCCGGCTTTAAGTATTTCAAACCACTGAGTGCGGCGATAATTTCCATGCGATTATTAGTCGTCTCGGCCTGATAGCCGGCCAGTACTTTCAATAATTTATTCTCAGTAAAGATCAGGGTAGCCCAGCCGCCGCGACCGGGGTTGCCTGAACAGGCTCCGTCGGTGTAAATAATTTTCATCTAATTTTCCGTTAATGGGACTTTACCGTAGGACGGTACAGTTTCCATTTTAACTATTATATCATTATCAAAATAAATATGTAATTCTTTGCCATCCGGATAGCGATAAATCCAGAGTTCGTAAACGCGCGCACCGCTGGTTTCCAGATTGGTCTGGGAACCAGGCTGACCGAGCAGTTTTTTAATTTGTACGGCGCTCATGCCGATTTCCGGTTCAGGTGTCCTGGGTGGCGGATTGAAAGTGCGGTCAATGGATTCATGGACTTTCTGCTTGGCGGCTTGTTGTTTCAGGTAGGCGATGCCTTCTTCCAGGCTGTTGATGTAGGGGATGGTCAGGTTGCGGATATCCGGTCGGAGAGCGGTCGCCTTGCTCAATGATTCCAGCGCCAGGGCGATGCTCTGCTTGTCGATTGAAAGATTAGCGTCATTAATGTAACCGTTGGCGATTTTTATCAAATAAGGTTCGACCCGCTCGCGAATCGGTGGATATTGCTGAACAGCGTAATCGAAGAAATCGACTGCTTTTTCCCAGTATCCGTATTCGGTGAAAACCGCTCCGCGGTGGAAATAGATTTCACTGCGGTAACGACTGAGCAGATCGTCAATGCCGGGAATATTGAGTTTTTCAGTTTCAAATGCAATTTTCTCAGCCTCATCAATTTCATTAGCGGATATAGTTGAATCCATAGTATTGGCAAACCAGGTGATGATTTTCTGGTAGTTTTCATCGATGCGTCCCAGCAGGGTCAGATTGCGCGTGACTTTGGCGCGCGCCAGGTATTCGGCGGCTTTCGAAAAATTCTGAGCTTCGATAAAGGATTCCGCCAAAAGGATTTCCTGGTAAGGGATGCGCTTGTCACACTCTTTAATCATATAGCGGGCTTTAAAGAGTCGCGGATGCCGTGGATTAGTTTCAATGAATTCTTCAAAAGTCGCCTTGGCCGCCAGATAGTCGCGGGTTTGATAGAGCGCTTTGGCTTCGTCGCCCGAAGTCCGCCCGCCGCCAAGATTGGAATTAAAGGCTAACGATATGCCGATTGTGTTGAAATTTACTTTGGTAATGGGACTGATGCGATGTGGATCACGCAGGTTGCCGAAATCGGCGCGGGTGTAACGCACTTCGATGCCGTAACCTTCCTTGAGCCTATATCCGACACTGCCCAGGAATTTAATACCGAATGCATAGGAATAGGTATTGCCTTTCTGGTAAAGGAAATGATCGTTAAAATGAGTTTTATAGGCAGAGCCCCAGGCTTGACCATAGCTGAATGTAAAATAGTTATAAACCTTGGAAGACCACTGGAAAATTACCGACTGATTCAGGTTGATTTCATACACCCGCGGCGCCAGATAGAGCTGATCGCTGGAAGCCGGCATGTATTGCGGCCAGGCGGAGGGTAGAGGATATTTAATTAATGAATAGGAGTATTTACCGCCAATCCCGGTTTGGAAATCGAGCATGTTTTGCGGAACAAGATAGACCAGCCAGTTGAATTTGAGTAAATCTAATTCGACGCTATTCATAATGCGTGAGTAGAAAGGATCGTAATTATCATAATTGCTTTCAGTGCTGTCGAAGTATAGCGGCTGGGTCCTAATCCCGAAATTTTGCAGGCCGGTTTTGACTTCAAATAGCGTCATTTTTAAAGGCGCGCGGTATTCGATGGGACCCCGGATGGCGTTGGCGATCTTGAAATACCATTGCGCCGCGAGACTGGTGGTCAGTATGACAATTATTAGAACACATTTTATGAATCGCGTCACGGACAGAAAATAATCATCCATCGTGAAAAAATAAAGAGGATAATGACGAATAGTTCTATAATTGAAAATTGAAAATATAAAATTGGAGATTGATTTGGAATGCGACTCGGGGTTAATAGTCGTTGATAATCTATGTCAAACTATATTAATACACGATCCCCGGCGAGTTCCTTAAAAATTTAGCCGGAAACTTGTTAGGCGGTCGGGCGTATAGTAAATTCACCGTGTTTGATAATGCGAGATTCGAAGGAAAATTGAAAAAAGTCATCAAATCCATAATAGTAATTTTAATTGCAGTTCTGAGCGTGTCCGGTCAGTCTAAGAATCTGCTTGGCAAATTTACGATCGCGCGTCTAAAATATGACGGCGGGGGCGACTGGTACAGCAATCCGAGTTCGTTGCCGAATCTGCTGAAATTCCTGCATGAAAACGCCAATATGGACGTGGCTACGGATGAGGTGCGGGTCGGTATAATGGATAAGGACTTTTTTGCATATCCGTATCTTTATCTGAATGGTCACGGCAATGTGCGTTTCAGCGACGAAGAGGTACTGCGACTGCGTCAGCACTTGCAGAATGGCGGGTTTCTGCATGCCGACGATAATTACGGTTTGGATCAATCCTTTCGACGCGAGATCAAGCGCGTTTTTCCCGATAACGACCTGGTCGAATTGCCGTTCGATCATCCGATCTATCATATTTTATACGAGTTCCCAAACGGTCTGCCGAAAATCCATGAACATGACAATAAACCGCCCCAGGGATTGGGAATATTTTACAAAGGGCGTTTGGTTGTGTTTTATACCTATGAATGCGATCTGGGCGACGGCTGGGAAAATCCCGAAGTTCACAACGATCCCGAAGAGAAACGCCATGCCGCGTTGAAAATGGGCGCCAATATTGTCATTTTTTCGCTAATGCAATAAATGAGAAAAAATCCATCCAGTATAAATCTGATCGACAATAAAATCCACCATCTGCGGCGTGCTTTCGCGCGGCACGTTCGGCGGCTGGGTGTGTTGCGGGTTGCATTGCTGGTGCTGATTGTGGCATTCCTGATCGTGACGGTTGAAGGTTTTCGCTATTTCAATTCATCAGTGCGGAGCGATATACTATTTTTCTTCATTATTTTCAGTCTGATATTTTTATGTGTGCCGGTGTTCTGGCATATAAAAATTTTACAACGCAAGATAACTGCCTACGATGATTTTCATTTGGCTGAAAAAATCGGCGCCGATCAACCTGACATTAAAGACGATCTGCTAAATGCGCTCCAGTTGAAGGAAAACCTGGTGCAACCGGCACGTGGTTATTCAACCCAGCTGATCGAATACTCGTTAGATCGCATAGCTCATAAAATTTCGCCGCGCTCATTCGAAAATATCGTTCCGATTGCGGAAAGCCGCAAAGCCTCACGCTGGTTGCTGATTGCTGTCTTCTGTACCAGTTTGATCATTGCCTTGCAACCGGCTTATTTCAAAAATGCCGCAGTGCGACTTCTGCATCCTAAACATCATTATTCCGTACAATTACCCTTCACGATTACCGCAACGCGGGCATCGTTCGGCGTATTGGGCGGCGATTCCGTGACAGTCGGATTCAAATGCGAAGGTCGTTTTCCGCATAATTTGGCGCTCGCATTACAGTATCCGGATTATCTGCAGGAAGAAACAATTGCGGTCGATTCATCGGGAATCAGCACCTACCGGATCGATAATCTGCGGCACGACCTGGTTTATACTGCCTATGTCCGGAATCGTTCGCCGTTCAAGCCCTGGCGGCAGATCAGCACCTCACCGGATACGATTCGCGTTATCAACCGCCCGGAAATATTAGCGGTCAGAACTCGTTTCAAATATCCTGAATATACCGGTTTGCCTGAGCAGATTCAGGAGGCGAATATCACTGAGTTTAAAGCCATTCCCGGGACAAAATTATCGCTGGACATTCGCATCAATAAGAAAATCGCGGAAGGTCATTTACGTTTCGGCGACGGTAATATTTTGGCTTTAATGACAAAAGACGAACGTGCCAGCGGAACATTCACCGTTACAAACGACGACCAGTTCGAAATTAGCGTTGCGGATGAGCAACAGGTCACGAATCTCAATCCGATCAAATATCGCCTGCGGGTGACGCCGGACGCCTACCCGGCTATTGCTTTGCTGAGTCCTAAAAATGATCTCGATCTGACCGCCGATATGGAAATACCGCTCGGTATTCGCATCAGCGATGATTTTGGCTTTACGCGCGCCGCCATTCGCTATCGTCTGATAAAAAAGTACACCGATTATCAGGAGAGTGAAGCGGAAGCGGCTTTCCCGCTTGCGAAATTGAACGTCACCTTACAGGATTTATACTTTATCTGGAAAATCGGCGACCTCGGTCTCGGGCCGGAGGATGGCATCGAATTTCG
>JALOAB010000001.1 GCA_023229045.1 Fidelibacterota bacterium | reverse complement strand
GCGGTAACATCGACGGTATTGTAATAATTCTGGATATCACTTTCGGTGATTAGGACTGAATCGAGCAGTGTTTTTTCGATGAAATGATTAATTGTCAGATTATCACGTACATCTTCCCGCAAGGTTTTGAAATTGATGTTGGCGTTGTTTAGGTAGTTGAGAAATTTTTCTTTACCGCCGATTTGAGCATACTGTAATTCGAGGATACTATCAACTTCCGTATCAAAAACTCGAATTTTACTTTTTTTGGCGGCTTGCAAGAGCAGTTTCTTCTCAGCCAGCGCTTCGGCATTAGCTATGAAGATTTCACTTAATTGACCGGGCTCGATTGTCTTTAATTGTTGAATGCCATCGCCGTACATCAACTGGAAGGTGGCGAATACGTCGCCAATAGTGACGTCGAATTTTTTTGTCGAAACAATCACGGCGTTTTTGGCAGGATCGAGCATCGGAACACTCTGGGATAATTCCACGGCTAATTGATACAGCGACGAACCCTTCTCGAGTTTAGTGCTTTTTTCACTCGTGCCACAACCTAAAATAAAGAGCCCGACAAATATAACTGGCAGTACTTTTTTCATCAATCTACTCCTTTATTATTGCATTTTCTAAAAACATGTCGATTTTAGGTAAGAATTAAATTAATTCAAAGTCATTTATCGATGGATTCCTATTGAGAAATTAAATTGTTGGGTGTAAGTTTAGTCGCTTTTTTCAAGCCCCCATAGCTCAGATGGATAGAGCACCGGCCTCCGGAGCCGGGAGCACAGGTTCGAGTCCTGTTGGGGGTACACCAGTAAAAAATCCTCCATCTTCAATGTGAATCAAATAGGTTTGGTCATTCCTATATTACCTTGAATTGTATCAATACTGTATATGAAATGTTTTTATACCTAATTAACAGCGTAGGCATAGGAATAAGAAAAGCCTGATTGATCAGGTATTTTTTTCTTTTATAAGATAAATCAGCGGTAATCCGATTAAAGTCACCGCACCTTTTAAAAATAGATTGGCGCAGAAAATTGACCAGATTACCGACTGGGTATAAAGTCCGCCAAATGCTCCCCAAACGAAAATCAGACTATCGATCGGAATACTAACGAAATTACTGACGAGCACCCGCATCCATTGGTAGCGTTTCGTGATTTTATTGACCCACAAATGATATACCTCTGTGTCGAGTAATTCTGAAACAACTTCGGCGATGATACTGGCGATCACAATTCGCCAGACCGGCGAAAGTACGATTGAGAACTCCAGCTGAGGACCAACGGCCAAATCACCTGGCAAACGGGCGACGAGCCAGAATAAAAAAGCCATAAACAGGTTCACCACAGCCGCACAGATAATCACCAGGCGGGCGCCTTTTTTACCGACAGCTTTATGCATCAGATCGCGCAGGGTGAAAGTTAAAGGATAAATCAAGGTTCCGGCGTCCATTGAAAAACCCAGAAAGGTAATGATTTTCAGACTTGCTATGTCGGATAACATTTGCGTAGCTATATAAGCCGCGGTTACGATTATTACTGACATTTTACCTTTTTTTGGTATTTATTTCGATCGATAACACGTCGCAATTTAAAACTATTTTCGCATCGGGTGAACCAATTTTTATCTCAGTCGTAAAATAAAGACAACTTTCTTGATTATGAGTAAGTCCAAGAAAATGTAATTTGAAATTAAAATTAATATCTTCCTCCTCCTCACTCAAAGGTCTGCTCTCCGCAGACCTTCTCTTTTTTTTATCGAAAAATATCTTGTCAAATTACTCTCGTGGGACTTATTTTAGATAGCATGGATATGAACATGATTAAGCCGTCAATATTAAAAAATCGGATCCAACATTACGAATGGGGAACAAGAGGGAAACTGGCTTTTATACCTGATTTGATTGGAATTCCAGCCGAAAATGACAAACCTTACGCCGAATTATGGCTGGGCGCTCATCCAACCTCACCTTCACAAATCAATATCTCCGGTGATTTTATCGGAGTGATGGAATTGATCAATAATCACCCAATTGAAGTACTCGGGAAAAAGGTCGTTGAACGTTTCGGCGCCAGTTTACCATTTTTACTGAAAATACTATCAGCCGAACAAGCGCTTTCAATTCAAGCCCATCCCAATATCCAGCAAGCCAAACAATTACATCACCTGGACCCAGTGCATTACCCGGATGAAAACCATAAACCGGAAATTGCAATTGCGCTGGACCGGTTGACGGCTTTAGTAGGTTTTTTAAATCCTTCAGAATTAATCAAACGACTGGCACTATACGCTGAAGTTCAGACCTTTACCGGTTTAACTTCAGCCATCGATAGAAGTGAAATGCGTGAAAGCAATAGCGGCTTAATAAAACAATTTTATTCTGGGATAATTCAAAAAGCGCAAACTGAACCGCATTCTTACGCTCAATTAATCGAATTAATCGAAAGTAGTATCCTGCAACGTAGTGGTCAAATTTCCGAACAGGAGCGTCTGTTTTTAGAATTAAAAAATCGGTATCCATCTTCTGATATTGGATTGATTATGGTGCTGTTTATGAACTTAGTTCATTTGGAATCCGGCCAGGCGCTTTTTACTTCGGCTGGCATTCCACACGCTTACATTTCGGGAAATCTTATCGAATGTATGACCAATTCCGATAACGTTGTCCGGGTCGGACTCACGGGTAAATATAAAGATGTGACAGCTTTGCTTGAGATACTCGATTATTCGCCGAATCCTTATAAAATATATAAACCAAGGTCGGATAAAGGCGTTACGACTTATCAGACGCCTGTCGATGAATTTTACGTTATTAATATTTGTCTGCAGAATAAAGAGCAAAAGACAATCAGTACCAATGATAAAGTCCAGATCGGAATAGTGCTGTCCGGTCAGATCGATTTGATATGGAATCGCGATGAAATATTATCACTAAAAAAAGGTGAGAGTGTTCTCATCCCAGCTTGCATAGATAAGTATATCCTGCGATCGCGAAATAAATCTGAGATTTATTTCGCAACAGTAAACTAAGTATTTACGAAAGACTGCTCTGGAGGAGGGACTCGAACCCCCAACCTAGTGGTTAACAGCCACCCGCTCCACCATTGAGCTACTCCAGAATAATGTTTTAAAAAGCAAACTTAATTTAAATGATTCAACACCTATATTCAAATAGCAAAAATTATTTTTCGAATTTAGGTCTGAGTCTCTGCCAGGTCTCAGTCAATCCTTCACTCAGTACTTTGGTGTGCCCGGTTATCGGCATAAAATTGGTATCGCCGGTCCAGCGCGGGACAATATGAAAATGCAGGTGATCCTTTAATCCGGCGCCAGCGACTGAACCGAGATTAAGGCCGACGTTAAAACCCTCAGCGTTCAATGAATCATGTAAAATCTGACAAGATTTATCAATTAAATCGAATATTTCAAGCCGGGTAGATTCATCGAGATCGTTCAAATTCCTGACGTGTTGATAGGGCGCCACCATCAGGTGACCATTGTTATACGGATAATAGTTCATAATCACAAAAGCCGACTTACCGCGATGAAGGATCAAATGCTTTTTATCGTCGGAATCTGCGCTATACTCGCAGAGAAAACAACCTTCGGCTTTAGGATTAGTGATATAACCTATTCGCCAGGGAGCCCAGAGTTTATCTAACTCCATCAGGACTATTCCTCGCGCTCTCTTTTGTAGGATTCAACGACCTTATCCTGCGCTTCTTTGGGCATCTGTTCGTAATGTGAAAAGCTTTGGCGGTGCATACCGCGACCTTGCGTCATTGAGCGCAGGGCGGTGCTGTAACGATATAGCTCGGCCAGCGGTACTTTCGCGTTAATTTTTTGGAATGGGCCTTCGGCGTCCATACCCTGAATTTTGCCGCGTCGCACTGAAATATCACCCATTACGTCGCCCATAAATTCTTCAGGAACGATTACTTCGAGGTTGTAAATCGGTTCCAGCAGAATGGGATTACCACTCATGAAGCATTCTTTAAAGGCGCTCTTACCAGCAATCTGGAAGGCGATATCCTTGGAATCCACCGGGTGCATTTTGCCGTCATAAAACACGGCTTTGACGTCGGTGACGTGATAACCGGCTAAAATTCCTTCTTCACAGGCTGAACGCACTCCTTTTTCGACAGAAGGTACGAAAACCCGGTCGACATTTTGACCAACGAGCGTATTGGTAAATTCAACGCCAGCGCCGGCAGGAGCCGGTTCAACGTACATCCAGACTTCGGCAAATTGTCCGGCGCCGCCGGTTTGTTTTTTGTGACGGTATTTCGAATCACCGCGTTTTTTGATCGTTTCACGATAAGGGATACGCGGCGGGAGCTGATTGATTTCGACGCCGAATTTTTGTTTTAAACGCTGTAAAATAATTACCAGGTGCAATTCACCCTGACCGGATAAGATCGTCTGTTTCAATTCCGGGTCGAAATGCCAGGACATGGTTGGATCTTCACTGGTTAATGATTGTAAACCGGTGCTGATTTTTTCTTCATCACCCCGTGATTTTGGCTCTATCGCAATTTGAATGACCGGTTCCGGGAAGGAAATACCGGGATAGGTAATTGGTGAGCGGGAATCGCACAATGTATCGGTGGTTTTGGTAAATTTCAATTTTACAACAGCACCAATGTCTCCGGAGTGTAAATGGGCAATTTCCTGTTTTTCTTTGCCATTGATACAAAAGATTTGTCCGATACGTTCGGTCTTACCATTATTGGAATTGAGCAGATCAACTCCGGTTTTTAAAGAGCCGGAAAATACCTTGAACATCGATAATTCACCAACGTGCATTTCACTGATAGTTTTAAAAATATAAAGGGAAGTTGGTTCGCTGTCGCTGATTTTGCGAGTCAATGGTTTACCTTTATATCCACCGTTCATCGCAACTTTAGCGGTAGGCGTCGGTCCATAAGCAATAATGTGATCCATGATCTTGGTAACGCCGATATTATTCAGACCGGAAGCCACAAAAACCGGAAAGAGTTCTCGTTTGATAATCGCTTTACGTAAGCCATTGATAAATTCTTCTTCAGTCAATTCACCCTGGCTAAGATAATTCTCAAGTAGAGTATCGTCTGACTCAGCCACGGACTCAATTAATTCATTTTTTAAAGTAGCCAGTTTATCTTTGAGATCGCCGGTTGGCTCGGATTCAGTGAAGGTGCCTTTTTGATCCTTATTGTATTTTAGGATCTTTTGAGTCATTACATCGGCAATCGTATCGAAATTTAGCCCGCTGTTTACCGGAATCTGCATACATACGGCTTTTTTGGTAAATGAAGCCTGTAAGGAACTTTGCGCCTTATCATAATCCGCATGTTCTTTATCCAACATATTAATAATGAACCAGACGGGTAATTCGTCTTCTTTGGCGAATTTGAATACCAATTCCGTTCCGACTTCGACTCCGGTCTGGCCATTAATAGAAATAAGCGCCAGATCAGCAACCCGCGTCAGGGCTTTGGACTCACCAACGAAATCGAGATAACCGGGAGAATCAAGGAGATTAAATTTAATTTTATTCCATTCGCAATTCATTAAAGAAGACTGAATAGAAAACTTACGCTCAATTTCATCATTATGATAATCGGAAGTTGTCGTCCCCTCTTCGATCTTTCCTAACCGCGTTGTAGCGCCGGCGGCATAAAGCATCGCCTCAGTCAAAATGGTTTTACCGGATGACCCATGTCCTAATAATACGATGTTTCGGATTTCTTCAGTTTGGTATTCTTTCAAAATTAGCCTCCATATAATTGCGGAAATTTAACTTTTATTCAGCATATTGCGAAGAACTTTTCCAGACAGATCATGTTCAAAATGAGATACAATCTCGATCGCATCTGGTCGCAGGTAGACGGGCAGATTTTTCTGGCAAAATTCGGTTAGTTCTTCAATCTCAGCAGATTCCGATTCCCGCAGTATGATAAAAAGTTTTAGTTGTTCATCACCATTGGCGGCGGTTAAAAGACCAACCGCTACATCCTTGACAGCCGGATGATGCTTTACAATATGCTTGATCATTTCTGGATTGATGTTGTAACCGTATCGATTGATCAGATCGCTAATTCGACCCTCGAAGGTAAGTCTGCCATCCTCGGTTTCTCTGACAAGGTCGCCGGTGGCGAACCAGTCATTCTCATTTAAATGTTGTTCATTTAGTTTGTCGAAATAATTCAGCATCAGAGCCGAAGTGCGAACTTGTAGCTCGCCGGTTTTGCCTGGTGTAACTAATGCTCCGGATGGGGTAGTAATACGAAAATCGATTCCTGGAAATGGTCGCCCGATAATTGATTCCCGGCGATCGTTTTCAACGTAACTGGCGGTTATCATCTGGATTTCGGTTGTTCCGTATAGTTCAGTGATAAAGACTTTATGCGTCTTTGTTAGCGCTTGCCAGATATCCTCCGGGAGATTGCCTCCGGCCACAATATAATATTTCAAGGATTCGAGTTTTTTAGCGTCGGGGCTATGGACTAACTGTTTGTAAAATTCCGGTGTTCCGATAAGAACATTCACCTGATGTTGAATTATGGCTTGAATGATTTCTTCTGAGTGAAAATTATCAAGCAGGACGATCGTACCGCCGGCTAATACCAGGGTATGTGGAATAAAACTATGTGAAATATAATGGAAAAGTGGCAAAGTACTGAGAAGCCGAATATCAAGCATACCTCTCAAAAGTTTAAAACAATTCTGAGCATTAGCCAATAAACTGCGCTGACTATGGGCGACAGTTTTAGGGAAATCCGAATTACCAGCGGTAAATGAAATTACAGCCGGATCATCGAAGTTATTTAAACCGGGGAATGAGTCGGCAGAAATAACCGGATTATCAATCTTCTGAGCGGTGATCTCTTTCCAGTGAGTTGTAGGTAATTTTAAAAGAGGTGTTCCTTTTTTTAATTCGACTTCATCAATTATTTTCTGATATTCGGGATCAAATATCACCGCATCAATTTTCAATCTAATAAAATTGTAGGTCAGTTTGTTTGTTGATAAATAGGTCGGCAAAAGTACCGGAATGGCGCCAAGCAGAAGACCAGCGTAATAAGTAATAAGATATTGTGGGCCACTTTTAAGTAGCAGACCAATGGTCTGTCCACAGACGATCTGGTGTTGTTTTAATAAACCAGACAATTGGACCGATTTTGCGAATAAACCGGCGTAGGATATGCTTTGATTAGCATAAATAATTGCCGGTTGATCCTTTTGGATAACCTCATTTTGGAGCAATAGTTTTACGACATTATCTGGCATACTGATTGGTAAATGCTATTAAAAAGCGCGCAATATTAATCAAAATATTTAAATAATGTCAAGAAAATCTGCTGGTGACAAGTCGACTTTCTTAATTAATTAAGTGTTTTTAATGGATATTTAGCGAAATCGACCAATCCATTATCGTAGTAATTATTTTCTTTTTTTAGGAGTGTCATTTTGTGATGGGAGAGTCATTATCATTTGTTCAGAAACTTTAAAAAAGTACTGCTTGTAATTCTTCGAGGTGAATTTAATTAACTGATCTGTGTTTAGGTTGACATTTTGATGCCATTGATAGACACTGGCGGGTGTGGTATAGGCAATAATTTGATAACTTCCCTTTTTCAGATCGGTATAACGAATTGTATCTGGATAAGTCTTCGAGATTTGTGGAGTAACGAGTTCTTTTAGATTACTTTCCAGAACGCTATTGATGGGACTAGCAATTCTTTGCTGAAGTTCAGTGCTTTTTTGAGCAGGATATTCGTCGATTTTAAGACCGATTTCAAGCATTTCGTTCTGCAAAATATTCAATTTAACCCTGCTATCTTCAAGATAATGGTTGAAGTCGGATTTGACCGAGTCGATTATACACTTGATAGCTTTAGGTAATTCTGAAAAACCTGCCGGGTGCGAAGAAAGGCGGATCATGAGTGGTGTGTTTTGGCTGAGATCCAGATTGATCTGATCGGCGACACCGGATTGGTTGGGTAACAGGTGTACAGGATAATAACCGGAGTTCACGAGTTTGCTTTTTTCATAGGTTAGAGTGAGATACAGCCCATCGATTGTTTCGAGTCCTTGATTATTAATCTTAGCCCAAAATTTCCAGACATCGCCAAATTTCTGCACACGTACTATTTCAATATTTAATTGCTTACCATAATCGACCGTTAATTGATGTCGTTTACTCTCGATTTCTGAAGATAATCGTCGATAAGCGCTTTCTTTTGAGGCGCGTTCACGGTTTAGATTTTGCAAAGAATCTCTGGCATCATTAAGTGGTTTATAAAAATACTCCTGATTTAAACTCCGAATTTCTTCAATCACAGATTGCTTTTTATTATCTAATAAGTAAAAATTGACCGCTTGACGGGATTTGCGAATAGCGGGGACATCGACGACAACTTTCAGGGTGACTGTTTGCGAGCATGAGCACAACAACAAGGAAAGGCAGATTGTCAATGCATGGCGGAGTTTGTAAATATCAATCATCAGGTTACCACTTAATACCAAAAGAATCTAAAAGCCACACTGATTGAACGCAACATAAATATTATTGATTTTCAGGAGTAGATTTTTCAAAAATCGGTCTTAAGGCAAGGCTGATTAATTTGCCGAAAAGATCCAGAGTGATTTTCTTTGATTCATCCAGAAAAAAGTCGGCTGATTCAATATCGAAAACCAGCGCGGCTTTTATTTCTGTCATAATATGTAGAGGTATGGCAACGGCGGCTTTAGTCTTAAGACGTTCCCAGATGCGTCGCAGGTCGCGAACGTTTTTCTCTTTTTCAGTGGTATAAACCAGCATATCCTCCAGAATGGCATTAGCCGCCAGACTATTACGATTAAAGGGATGATCGAAGAAGCTCAGATTTTCCAGAGCGGGATCATAAGACAAGACACATTTGAGAATTTCCCGATCTTCACTCAGGATATACAGGCGAGGGAAAATAAAACGATACTGAGCGCACATCAATTGAATTAATTGATTTTGGATGTTAATATAATCACCGGATAGATGTGAAGTGAGCGCATTTAAGTTATCCAGAACTGTCCGATAAGTGGCAAATATTTCGGTTTTTTCCAAATAATTAAACGAGAGAACCATACCGGTGTAATCATAAAGGAGGTGAAGCGGGGTTAAATGGACTTCAAGCATATGCTTTTCATTGTTGATATCACAAAATTCAACATTCAGATTGACATCCTTCAGGGTCTTCATCGCTTCCTGAAACGCCGGTGCAATTTGATCTAAAAATTCAATATTTAAGACTTTATTGTATTTGTTATCGAGTAATTTGACCTTACTTATTTTTAATATTTGTTCTGCCACGTCGTTGACGTCAACAATTTTTCCAGTCTCATCTAATTCGATAATACCGATTGTTCCACGGGCGATAATCGAACGATGGATTTGCAGGAAATTTTCATAATGTTCTTCGCATACGGTTTGAAGGATTACTTCCGTGATGAAGCTGTGGATTATTGTCGGCGCCCGCAGATTTACCTTGGATGGGATAGACGGGTCTTTCGGTTCATCGAGATTCAATACCGCAATCGGTCGCCCTTCAAAATAAATCGGCGCGTAGAGAAGATCATTCTTATGCCATTCGGGTTTATGTTGCAGGGGAATTTCAGTCTTTAAACCATCAGTCAGAATATAACGGACGCGTTCATCTTTCCAGGGAAGATAATAAAATGGAATGATGCGCCAACGTTCAACGGCCGAGCTGAGCAGTGCCTTTCTTTTTTCAGGTGGCAATTTATGATCTTCCGAGTATTGGATCGCTTCTGGTTCATAGCCGGAATAAAGCGTTTTCTTGGTTTCGTATTTACTATTCAGGAAACCGAGACTAGCTTTACGCCATCCGGTTTTTCGCAAGGTTTCCAAAAGCAGATTACACTTTTCGTCTATCGTTTTCAGGATTTTTAACTGATAGAGATTACTTGAAAGTGTATCCAGTAGATTTAAATCGCTCGCCATATTTTACTAACTGATCAAATCAAAAATAACTTAGAGTTTAATATCGATGACTTCTTTTTGATGTTTTTCTTTTTATCATAAAATCAGAATGAATCTATTAAAAATAGTATTGCGATTCAAGAAGATGTTTTTAGCGTAAGGGACAGTTGATGATGGATTAAGGTACTGAACGTTATATTTATTTTTTCTGATAAACATGTTTGCGCTTATTATAAATGTGTATATCTTAGCAGTTGAGGTTTGAAATTATTAGGTGAATTAAAAAATCGTAGCGACCTTTCCGAAATAGTATAGCAGAGTAATGAAAAAACGAGTTTACACGACCTTTCCGCACACTGCCGACCTGGGAATCGAGGTTTATGGCGCGGATTTACCGGCACTTTTTGAACATTCGGCGTCCGCCTTATTCGATTTGATGATCAATCCCCGCCAAATAAAAGAGAAGGAGACGGTTGAATTTTCCGTTCGGGCTGATGAGCCGGAATTGCTCCTGCGGGAATGGCTGGGCGAATTGCTTTACTATTCCATAAGCCGGCATTTCATATTCAAATCTTTCCGGATAAAAAAACTAACAGGGCGGGAATTACAGGCGACTGCCACCGGTGAAGCGTTTGATTCGCAGAGACACAATCTAAAACGCGAGATAAAGAGCGTGACCTACCATGAGTTAAAGATAATTCACGGCGATAATGGCTGGCAAGCGCGGTTTGTCCTGGATATTTAGAGGTGATCGATGAGCAATCAGGAATTACATAAAATCAGCGAACAGGTTTGGGAAATTTCAAAGTCCGGTTCGATGCGCGTGCCGGGGCGCATCTTTGCCAGCGACAAACTGATGCAGTCCATAAGAAGTGACGAGAGTCTGAAACAGGTTGCCAACGTTGCCCAATTGCCCGGAATAATCGGTTATTCGTTTGCCATGCCGGACATTCACTGGGGCTATGGTTTTCCGATCGGCGGCGTAGCGGCATTTGATATCGAAGAAGGCATCATTTCGCCCGGCGGCGTCGGCTACGATATCAATTGCGGAGTGCGTCTGATGCGGACGAATCTCACGCTCGCTGATTTGAAGAAGTCTGTGAAGGATTTAATCGCCGGCATTTTTAGCAATGTTCCGAGCGGAATCGGTTCGCATGGCGCTATCCGTAAACTTAGTCGGCGGGATCTCGAGCAAGTTGCACTCGAGGGCGCTAGTTGGGCGGTAAAAAACGGATTTGGCGATTCCGCTGATCTGGAATATATCGAAGACCGCGGCCAATTGGCCGGAGGCGACCCTTCAATCATCTCGCAACGGGCCTTTGAACGCGGTGCGGATCAGGTTGGGACGCTCGGAAGTGGCAATCACTTTATAGAAATAGGAAAAGTGGCGGATATATTTGACCAGGTCGCGGCTGATACGATGGGAATATTTAAAGATAAATTAGTCATAATATTACATACCGGTTCACGCGGATTCGGTTACCAGATTTGTGATGATTTCATCAAAACGACGCTGAACGCCACCCGGAAGTACGAAATTCAAATTCCGGACCGGCAATTAGCCTGCGCGCCGTTAAAATCGCCGGAAGGTCGCGATTATCTGGCGGCTATGCGTTCGGCGGCCAATTTTGCCTTCGCCAATCGGCAGGTAATTGCTTCATTAATTGAGAATAGTATGATGAAAACTCTGGGCATCAGTCCATCTGAAATAGGTTTTCGCCCAGTTTGGGACATTGCCCATAATATTGCCAAAATTGAAGAACATCAGTTTGGCACGAAAAATACTCGGGTATGTGTTCATCGCAAAGGCGCCACCCGTGCTTTTGGTCCGGATCATCCGGATTTGCCCGAGGTTTACCGCAAAATCGGCCAGCCGGTGTTGATTCCCGGCGATATGGGAACTGAAAGTTTTCTGTGCGTTGGTACGACTACCGCCATGCAGGAGACATTTGGCAGTGCCTGTCATGGCGCCGGTCGAGTATTATCACGCCACCAGGCTAAGGCTAAAGCCCGGGGTATCGATCTGTATAAGACTTTAGCGGAAAGCGGCGTTTATGTCATGGCAGAACAGAAAGGCACAATCGCTGAGGAAATGCCGTTTGCGTACAAAGATGTCAGTGAAGTTGTGGAAACTATGAATGCCGCCGGCATCATCCGCAAAGTTGCCCGCTTTAAACCGCTTGGGGTGATAAAGGGGTAACTAATAATTTCCTGAATTTGAAATAATTGATGAATGGGTAAGCCGATTATTTATCAAGAATCCTGAAATATTTTATTGAATTTGCTTCCTGAAATTGATAATATCTGACTGTGTGAGTTGATTGAGCATAATTTGAACGGACTAAAATGCCTACCTCAATATAAATTACCAAATAAAGCTGAAAGGTTTTTTATGAAAATGTACCGAATTTTATCTTTCTTATTGTTACTTACGACTGTACTGTCATCTCAGGAAGTTCGGGTGACCAATATTGACTTTACGCTGGATGGCCAGAATATAGAAATCCGCTATGACCTGGCTGGCAATCCGAAAATGAAATATAAGGTCGATGTTATTTTGAAAAGGAGGGATCTGCCTGATTATAGTCTGAAACCTTCAAATATTAAAGGAGATATCGGCAAAGGAAAATTCGCCGGTACGCAACGAAAAGCAGTTTGGAATTATGTCCAGGAATTTCAACCCGGTGAGAATTATGCTGATTATTACTTCGAAGTCCGTGCGACTGAATTGAAGAAAATACCCAGAGGCTATTTGTATGCCGGTTCAGCTGTAGTTGTCGGAATCGTCGTCGCCGTTATTTTTAGCGGAGAACCTGAAAATGATCCTATCGGGATGCCACCCGGTCGTCCCTAATTATGTTAAAAGGTAATTATATGAAGAAGATACTAAATACCCTTGTTCTGCTACTCTTATTCGCGCTTATCACATTTGCGGCTGAATCCTGGCAAATTGCGCCACTTAATCCGGATTTCATCAAATATCAGGAAAGGAAGTTAACTGGTAGATATAGTCCGGAAATATCGCAATACGGATTTATATTGGGTGAAATACCGCCGCCTTTTCGACCAAGTTTTGCTGGTTGGAATGCGAATGCGAGAGAACGGGTTGTGATTACGGATGCTGTATATGATCTGCGTACCGCCGGAGCTGATGGTGCATCTATGTTAACCTCTGTGAAAAATCAAGGCAATTGCGGATCATGCTGGGCATTTGCGGCCATGGGAGCCATAGAATCGAAATGGAAAAAAGCGGATTTCGGAGAATATGACCTTTCGGAGGATAATCTTAACAACTGTCATGGATTCGCATATGAATCTTGTGAAGGCGGTAATATGAATATGGCCATGGCCTACTTTACCAGAAAATCCGGGCCGCTTTTGGAAACGGATGATCCGTATACAGCGGAGGCTGGAGATTGTCCATCCGGATTTAGTGAGGTCGCATATATAACTGATATGCGCCAATTACCCAACGATATGGATATAATCAAACAAGCTTTAATCGATTTTGGAGCGTTGTATACGACAATGCGCTGGGAGGATAATTCCTATAATTCATCTGATTATACTTACTGTTACAATGGTTCAGCAGATTCCAGTACAAATCACGCCGTTCTGATAGCTGGTTGGGATGACACCAAGGTGTCAGACGGAGGGACGGGCGCCTGGATAATAAAAAACAGCTGGGGACCTGAATTTGGCGAAGATGGATATTTTTATATTTCGTACAATGATACCAAAGTTAATTCGACCTGTGGCTATTTTCCGTATAGTTTGGAATACGTTTCTAATTCAAAAGTCATTGGCTATGATTATTTGGGCAGTATCGGTGCCGTTGGCTATGGTAGTAGCTTTTCGGCCGGACTTGTCAGATTCGTAGCCGATGAACCTGTTAAAATTCAAAAAATTGGCACTTGGGCGAATGCGGCTAATGCTACTATAGCGATTGATATTTACGATGAATTCAACGGTACAGAATTACTGGATTCGGATAAACTGATATCTATTACTTCGAAAACCTGTGCCTGGCCGGGATATTATACTTTTGATCTCCCGGATACAATCACGTTAGCTGAAGGTGAAGATTGTTACGTTAAAGTCAAGTATACGACGCCGTACTATACTTATCCGGTTCCGGCCGAATTTGCATCCGAAGGGTACGCCGATCCGGTAATCGAGTCCGGGGTTTGTTGGGTCAGTTCAAATGGAGTAGCCTGGTCTTCGATTGGCAATGACGAAGACGGTCAATACGATCTGGCGATTAAAGCCTATGGAGTGGTTCCGGAAATCACCATCAACTCACCTGTTGCAAATGGAATATGGCAGGCTGGTAAAACCTACAAAATTGAATGGAATGCTAGCGATATCAACTCCCTGAAAATTGAATATTCAGTCAATAATGGACATACCTGGTCCCCGATCGTGAGTAGTATATCATCTGACATCGGTAATTACGACTGGCAAGTTGCGTCGGTTTCCTCGGATTCCTGTGTTGTTAAAATCAGCGATGCAGCTTCATATAAAATCTATTCAGTAAGTCCAGTATTTACCATTTTTAACTGTCCTGATACATTAGCGCTCTCGCAGAAAATCAGTTTTGGAGATGCTGATGACACCGAAAATTATCGGATTATTGGAATGCCGGGTAAGATTAATTTACCCATATCGGATTTTCTAACTGGAAAAGCACCTGCTGACTGGAATGCTTTCTGGGATAATGGCGCTGAATCAAACTATCAGGTAAAATATGATGGTAGTGCGATTTTCAATTTCCAACCAGGACGAGCATTCTGGATCCTGAGTCGAAGCCCTTTAAAAATATCGCGCGAGATTAATTCGGTAGTTTTAACAAATAGTTTTACTTATTCGATTCCCCTGCATGATGGTTGGAATTTGATTTCTAATCCGTTCGCTCGCGATGTCGAATGGAGTAAAGTGCTTCAAGCCAACGGTCTGGCGAATAATCGTACGATCTATTCCTGGGACGGTAGCTGGAGCCAGCCGGCGGTGTTTAAAGTCTATTCCGGATATTATTTCAACAATTTAGATAATCTTGATTCCCTTTTGATTCCATATAATACAGCCTCAACCTTGACCAAAAGGAGTATGCCGATCTTCACCGCCGAACGAAACATACGATGTTCAATAGCGAGTAATGAGCGGCACTACGCTACAGCGATAATTGGCCTGCATGAAAACGCCAGCCGGGATTTTGATAACTGGGATTATTTATATCCGCCAGCGACCTTCGAAAAGGCAAGTATTTACATCTATGAACCAGACTTGTCAATTAATTATAAATTCCTTTCTGTTGAACATTGTCCGGAAATTAATATAGGCAGTCAATTCAACCTCTGCGTCAAGAATCAGACTAATTACGACCTGCAAATGAACATCGAAGGGATCAACAATTTTGCTAATTTCGTTATCGGAATACTCGATCGGCAGACGAATCGGCTAATTTATTTAAATACTGATGATGGCATTACGATTCCAGCCGATACAAAACAAGGCGATTATAAGCTGATTTTCGGGAACGCGGAATATTTCAAAGAAATGGAGCCCGCTTTATTACCGGTACAATATCGGTTGACTCAAAATACTCCTAATCCCTTTAATCCTACAACTAACATTTCTTTCGATTTGCCAAAACCAACTCAAATTTCGTTAAGTGTATATGATATGATGGGGCGGGAAGTGGTCAGATTGTACGATGAATATTGCCAGGCTGGTTGCCATAACGTAACCTGGAATGGTAAGGATCATGTAGGGCGATTAGTGTCAAGTGGTGTCTATTTATATTCACTGAGAACATCGACTGGTTTCAATATTACCAGGAAGATGGTGCTTATTCGTTAGACCTATTATTAAAAATGTTGAGAGCCATATTATCGTTAGTGCTTTATTAAAGATAAACGATATGATTATACTCACAGAATCGGCCTACATCTTTGTTGACATTCAGTTAATTCTTCACTAATATAACGCTGTACGATTTTTATAATATGAAATTATTTTAAACTCAAAAAATATGTCCGTCGCAAAAACCGTTAGGAATAAGTGGAGATTTAACGGCTTTTCTGTACTGTTTTTGCTAGTGAGTTTAAGTATTGCGCATAGTTCCGAAATCGACGAATGGCTCGAGTTGGATTTAAGCGCGCTAATGAATATCAAGGTCGCTACCGCTACCAAAAAAGCTCAGTTGATCGAAAAAGTCCCGGCCACCGTCCGGATTATTACGGCCAATCAGATCAAGGAACGAGCTTATCACAGTCTGGAAGATGTTCTCAAAGATTTACCCGGATTCCAGTTCCGGAATATTCAGGGATTCAATAGTTATTCTTTTCAACGGGGCGCGCCCAGCCAGAACAACCTGATCCTGGTGCTAATCGACGGGATCCAGATCAATGAATTGAATTCCGGTGGTTTTTATGGCGGTTACCAGTACAACCTGCAGAACGTCAGACGAATTGAAGTGGTTTACGGGCCGTCCTCCGCGCTATACGGAACCAACGCCATCTGCGGCATTATCAATATTATCACCAAAGATCCCGAAGATAGCCCGAAAGCTGAAGCACACCTCACGGCGGGTTCCTTCGGAACGCTATTTGCCGATTTTTCACATAAGATCAATCCCACTGATTCACCATTTAATGCCATCATAGCCGCGCATTACAAGCAGACCGAAAAAGCTCATTTAGGTGGGGAAGAGGGCGACTGGAACTGGTCGAAAGAAATGGAAAATTTCGAAAATGACTTCGGAATCGACTCAAAAATTAACTATAAAAATGTTCGTTTTGGAATCACCCTCCAGGATAAACAGGCTTCGCGGACGACGGTTGACACGGTTAGCGCCAACTTTCATGACAGCGGCACCAATTTTCATATACGCTTTATCAATGCTTATTTGAATCATGCCTATTCTAAAAACCAAAAATGGTCATTGAAATCACAGGTGTATTATCGCAATGCCACCGTAATGGACAATACCATTTACGTCAAAACTGATAGCGGGCAGAGTCGCTATTACCGACCCAATTCATTGCTTGGACTTGAAGAACAGTTCGATTACGAGATTGGCGAAAAAGCCAATCTGGTGACCGGTTTAGTGATGGAATCTGAAAAACTGGCTGATGATTTCGCTAAATCCTTTAGTAATGATCCGGATGTCGCGCCACAAAAACCGCCTGAACCGGATTTTGAAATTAATACTCTGATCAGCCTTTATTTCCAAACTCAATACCGGTTGGTTAAAGCGCTCGAAGTCACAATCGGCGCCCGTCTTGACCGGAGTTCCTATTACGGAACCGTTTTTACGCCGCGTTTGGGTGTAGTCTACGGGAAGAAAATCTATACCGCAAAACTGCTCTACACGGAAGCCTTCCGCGCACCCAGACCATGGGATTACAACTGGGAGAAAGGCAATCCTGATCTGGAACCTGAATACATGAAATCAATCGAGTTGGCGAATATATTTACTCTGACTAAATATAGCCGAATCGACCTGTCAATTTATAGAAACCAGATTCGCAATCTGCTGGAACAGGCGGCTGACAAGTGGATTAATGCCGAAGAAATGAATACCAGCGGTCTGGAAGCGAATCTTGAATATAGTCGTAATAAAATCCAATTCTATCTGAATTATACCTATAACGATTCAAAATATTCGGACGACAGTGTAGTACCCGAGATTGCCAAGCATGGCTTAAATGCCGGAATCGGCTATACTTTATTGTCAAATTTGAAATGCAATCTGCGGGGCAATTATCTCAGTCGTCGCAAAAATCCCCAACATGATTCTACTGCGGACGATTATTATATCGATCCTTATTTAGTTCTGAACGGAGTGATCAATTACTATCCCATTTCTAAGCTGGAATTGCAATTGGCTGTAAATAATCTGCTGGATGCGCGTTATTATCATCCTTCCAATCTGGCACCACTTCGATATCGGCAACCCCAACGTACTTTTTTATTTAAACTGGGTTATCAAATTTAAAATGATAAACTCTTCCGCGATAATATGAGATTCGTACTTTTACATGCGATTTAAAAATAGTACTCTTTTGAAAATACTCGGCTTTCTACTCGCCGTTATTGCATCCACAAAAGCCCATCTGCCATTAAATCCCGGACCTGAATTAAACAATTTAAAAACGGCTTTTGTATATAATTTCACCAAGTATATCGCCTGGCCGCAGATCGAAAAAGATCAGGCTTTCATAATTGGCGTCCTGGGCGACGACGAAATTATCAGTTCATTTCAGCAGATGGCTGAAAAAAAACTGGTCGGAAAACTGCCTATTCAAATTAAACATTATAAAAGTCTGCGGGAACTAAAATACTGTCACATCTTATATATCGCCGAATCCAAAAATACTCAGCTTGAGGCGATATTGAAACAGATTGCCAATCGCAGAACATTGACCATCGCCAGTACCACAGGATTCTGTAAACGAGGTGTTATGATCAATTTCTTTATCCAGGATGATATGGTAAAATTTGAAATGAATCCGGTTAAATTGGAAAACGCCGGACTAAAAGCCAGCTCGCAGTTATTAAAATTAGCCCGCATTATCGAATGACACAGCGCCAACCTCATCTATAAAAGGATGAATCTGTTATGAAACTGAAAATACGACTCTGGGAAATATTTCAGAAACTGCCTTTCAGGAAGAAACTGATTATTATCCAGTTGATTACGGTCAGCGCAGTCATCGCCATATTTATCGTTTTTCAGGTCATTTCAGATCAGATTAACTATCAACGAACAACTATCCAAAGTCTGAAATCCACCGCCAACATCGTCGGCGCCAACTCGATTCCAGCGCTAATTTTTATGGATTCCGCGGCGGCTAATGAAATATTAGCCTCATTACGCTCTGAGTATGAGATCGTTAACGCTTGGATTCTTGATTCGGACAAAAACCTGTTTGCTTCTTATGCACGCACAGAATTTGAGGATTATAGTTATCCTTTTTACGAACCTGATAATTATCGGGTTGGCGCTCGTTACCTGATCTACTCCATGCAGTTAAAGCAGGACGAGATGCCGGTTGGATATTTAATGATTCGATATAAAATGCATCGTTTATTGAAAACGATTATAAAAAGTCTCGGTCTGGGCGGATTGGTATTGATAGTCGGACTTAGCCTGGCTCTGCTTCTGGCTTTTTATACTGGTAAAACGGTTTCCCGCCCGCTTCTGGATTTAGTCGAGACGACCAAGAAAATCTCAGCTGAACATGATTATTCAATCCGTCTGCCCAAGGCTACCCAGGATGAAATCGGGACGCTTTACGACGGATTTAACGCAATGCTGGAGCAGATTCAAAAATGGCAAACCGAACAGAAAAAAGCCGCCGAGAAACTCCGCGAAGCTAACACGATCATCAATCGCAGTCCGGTGGTGGCTTTTACCTGGCGGAATGAACCCGGCTGGCCGGTGACGTTTGCGTCGGAAAGCGTCCATAATCTGTTAGGCTATACAAACGAAGAACTTATCAATAAAAATATCTCATACGAAGAGTGCATCCATCCCGATGATTCAAAGAGAGTAGCCGAAGAAGTCCGTAAAAATAGTGAATCTCCCGATACAACGAAATATAAACATGAACCTTATCGGATCGTAACCAAAGCCGGTGAAATAAAATGGGTCAATGATTGGACATTTATTATTAGAGATGAAAATGGTGCTATTACTCATTTACAGGGAATCGTAGCCGATATCACAGAAAGAATACATTTTGAAGAGTTAGTAAAGCAAAGCGAGAAGCGCTACCGCCGGATTTCATCGGTTGTCTCTGATTATGTCTTTTCTGCCAAGGTAGAGGAAAATGGTGAATTGACAATGGATTGGGTTGGCGGCGCGTTTGAGTCAATCACCGGATTCACGTTTCAGGAATTCGTTGATAGCGGCGGTTGGCGAGCCCGATTACATAAAGACGATCTCGTTACTGATGATAATGATTTTAAAAAATTAGCGGCGAATGAATCGATCCAGTCCGAAATCCGTTTTTTTACAAAAGATAACACGATGATCTGGCTCCGGATTTATGCCCAACCTGTCTGGGATTATGAAAAAAACCGACTGGTTGGCATTCATGGCGCTGTTCAGAATATTACCGAACAGAAGAAAGCGCAACAATCTCTGCTGGAAAGTGAATCCCGCTACCGTCTGCTTTTTGAGTCCAATCCGGCTCCGATTCTGATTTACGAAAGGTTTACCCACAAGATTCTGGCCGTTAATGAAGCATTCCTGGAATACTATGGTTATTCTCAGGATGAGATATTAACTCTGCGCCTGCCCGATTTGTATCCGGAAGAAGATCAGGAAAAAATCGCTGAGGTAGTCAATAGTTTACACGGTTATAAAAATACTGGCGAATGGCGCCATGTTAAAAAAGACGGCGCTGTGATTTCGGTCGTTACCTGCTCAAACGATATTGAATATAAAGATCGTAATGCGCGGGTGGTGGTGGTTACCGACGTTACCGCCCAAAAGCTGATCGAAGAACAGATTAAAAATCTTAATGCCGAACTGGAAAAGCGGGTCGCTGAACGCACCACCGATCTCGTTAATGAAATAGAGCAACGAAAAAAAATTGCGATGACATTGGAGCAATCCCGAATGTCATTGAGAATTATCATCGAATCCATGCCTTTTCCGGTAATACTTATTAATCAGGATGACACTATCCGGGATGTTAACCAGGCCACGATCGATTTGCTTGGATACAATTTAACCACCGAGTTAATCGGGCAAAAATGTAATGAAGTATTATGTATCACTGAACAAGATTCTCACACTATTCTTAATCCAAAGCAGGTGATTGATAAGCAGGAAACAAGGATTACTAAGAAAAACCATGAGACTATTCCGGTTCTGCTCAGCGCGGTCCCGATCATGATTGATGGTGAACATGTTTTACTGGATGTCTTTGTAGATATTACAAAAATAAAAACTATGGAAGCGGAACTGATTCAGGCCCGCGAAAAAGCCCTGGAAGCCGCGCGGGCTAAGAGTGATTTCCTGGCTAATATGAGTCATGAGATCCGCACCCCGATGAATGCCATTATCGGTTTGAGTCATCTGGCTTTGCAGACTGAGATGGACGCCAAACAATTTGATTATATTACCAAAATAAAATCTTCCGCTCAGAATTTACTCGAGATCATCAATGATATTCTGGATTTCTCGAAAATCGAAGCTCGCAAATTAAAACTGGAAGAGGTCGATTTTAATCTGGAGAAAGTCTTTCAGGATACCGCCAATATCATAACCTTCAAAGCCCATCAGAAAAATCTAGAAACTATCTTCGCTATTGATAGGAACGTTCCCCGCTTTTTAATTGGCGATCCTTTACGTTTGCACCAGATTCTGGTCAATTTGACCAATAATGCGGTCAAATTCACTGAGAGCGGTGAAATTTTAGTGCGTGCTGAACTGGCCGAAGATAATGATAATCAGGTGAAAATCCGTTTTTCGATTAAAGATACCGGAATCGGACTAACGAAAGAACAGCAGGATACATTATTCCGCTCTTTCACCCAAGCCGATTCTTCCACTACACGCCGTTATGGCGGCACCGGTCTGGGGTTGGCAATCTCAAAACAGTTGACCGAATTGATGAACGGCGAGATCTGGGTGGAAAGTGCTCTAGGCGAAGGTAGCACCTTTTATTTTACGGCTAATTTTAAAAAGCAGATTGACAGGAAAGCGGAAGAATTTATTCCCTCACCGGATCTGCGCGGAATGAAAGTGCTGGTTTGTGATGATAATAAGAATGCCCGGCTGATCATCCGTGAGATGCTGGATGCCTATAGTTTCAAGGTAACCGAAGCCGATTCAGGAGAAGCGGCTATCCAATTGATCAGGAAAAACCTAATAGAACCTTTTCAGCTACTTCTGATCGACTGGAAAATGCCCGCAATGGATGGCATCGAAACTATCAAGATGATTCGCAAAGATACCAAAATCCCACATACTCCGGCGATCATCATGGTCAGCGCCTATAGCCAGGAAGAGGTGTTGCAGAATATTGAAAAAGTCGGCATCGACGCCTTCCTGCTAAAACCGGTCAGTTATTCGACGCTGTTTGATACGATTATGCAGGTTTTCGGCAAAGGCGCGTCGAAGCGGAAACGCGAGTCAACTCGCGGTCAATTTTTCAGGAGTGAATTGTCGCTTATCCAGGGCGCTAAAATTATGCTGGTCGAGGATAATGAAATCAATCAGCAGGTCACCAGTGAACTGCTGACTACCAATGGATTACGGGTCATGATTGCAGAAAACGGCCAGGTTGCCGTCCGGAAATGCCACGCGAGTTCGCCCGCCGAATATGATTTAATATTTATGGACCTCGAAATGCCGGTACTGGATGGATATCAAGCCACCCAACAGATCCGTCGGATCCCGGGCTTTGAAAACCTGCCGATAATTGCCCTTACGGCCGATGCGATGAGCGATGTCAAAACTGTCGCCCTGGAAGCGGGTATGAATGACTACATTACCAAGCCCATCGATCCCAGCGAAGTGTATAAGATGCTGGTGAAATGGATCCCGCCGAAATCGGTTAAGCGAAAAAGTAAAGAAAGAATCGATGTCGGAATGACCGCGCCTGGTAATTTTCCACCGATACCCGGCATTGATACCTACTCAGGTCTGAAGCGCGTCGCCGGAAATATTCCCTTGTATAACCGGATTCTGCGGAATTTTTCGAAGGAAAATCGTGATGTAATCGAAAAACTAGAATCTTACGTCGCTCAGAATAATATTGATGCGGCCGAACATCTGTTACATACTCTGAAGGGAAGCTCGGGTAATATCGGAGCCCAAAATCTACACAAAGTCGCATCGACGCTTAACGCTGAGTTGAAATCGGGAAAAACGGATTCGGTAAGCATCAAACAGCTGATTGACCAATTGAAAATCGAACTCGATTTTGTCCGGAATGCCATTAACAGCGCTGATTTGCCGGTAGATAATACCATTGCCGCGAAGCCTGAAAAAAAGGCCAAAAAGCCAGTTGATCCCGGAGAGAGAATTAAAGAATTAAAAGATTTACTGTCTGAATACGATGCCAGAGCCGGGGATGTCTTTCGGGTACTCGAGAGTGAATTAAGCCGGTCGATACCACCGGCGGATTTAAACAACATCGCCGAGTCGATTGAAAAATATGATTACGACCGGGCTTTAAGTATGTTAGAAAAATTCATCGAACAAAAAGAAGAGATCAAAAAGAGTTAATATGGAGAATAAAAAACATACTATTTTGATCGTTGATGATGTAGCGACGAATTTAGACTTATTAAAGGGCTTGCTGGTCGGAAATTACAATGTCAAGGTAGCTAATAACGGACCGCTGACCCTGAAGATCGTGCAAAAGAGCGCGCCGGATTTAATTTTCCTTGATATCATGATGCCAGGCATGGACGGCTACCAGGTTTGTGAAGAACTGAAACGCGATCCTGAAACCCGTGATATACCGGTAATATTTCTGACTGCCCGCACCGAATCGGAAGACATCGTAAAAGGATTTGAAGCCGGCGGCGTCGATTATTTGACCAAACCGTTCAATCCACACGAACTTTTAGCCCGCGTCAACACTCAGATTCTGATAAAAGAACAAAAGGATTTAATCCTGAAACAGAACCGCGAGCAGAAGGAGCTATTACATATTTTAAGTCACGATCTGGCCAATCATTTTTCCGTAATCAATTTTGCACTCAGTTTGATAAAATCCGATGCGCAGAAGACCGATTATCTGGGTAAAATTAAAAGCGCTACCACACATGGCATCGACATCATCAATCTGGTGCGGGAGATGCGCAATCTGCAGGAAAAATCGATCCCACTTGAAAGAGTCAATCTGTATGAAAGTATCCAGGAATCGGTTATATTACTTGGTGATCGCTTTGAAAGCAAAAATGTGGAACTGGTAATCAATATCGAAGAAAGTCTCCAGGTCATGGCAGAGAAGCGTTCGTTAATAAATTCGGTAATCAATAATATCCTGACCAACGCTCTGAAATTTTCATATGAAGGGGGACAGGTCGAAGTCGTCGCTAATGAACACGATGATGATATAGTTATGATATTTGAAGATCACGGAATAGGAATGCCCGCCAATCTGTTGTCGCAGATATTTGACATTTCCAAGAGCACCAGCCGGCCGGGGACTAACGGTGAAACCGGAACCGGATTTGGGATGCCTCTGATTAAGTCTTTTGTCGATTTTTACGGCGGTAAGATCGAAGTTGAATCCCGTGATATTCAGGAATATCCGCGTGAACACGGTACCAAAGTCTCGATTTCCTTTCCCAAAATTTCCCAAAATGTTAGGAGTAATCTATGATGACGATACTGATAGTCGACGATATGCTCGACGGTCGTACTATGCTGGCAACTTTTCTTGAAAAGAATGGCTATCAGGTGCTGGGCACCGCCAATGGCAAGGAAGCTCTGGAAGTGCTGGAAAAACAATCGGTAGATCTGATTATAACGGATATTTTGATGCCGGAAATGGATGGCTATATGTTATGTAAGCAGATCAAGTCCGATAAAAGATGGATGCATATTCCGATAATCATTTATTCGGCTACCTTTACCACCCGCCAGGATGAGATTTTTGCGATTAAACTGGGAGCGAACCGCTTTGTGCGCAAACCGGTCGATACGGATTCATTTCTGAATATTATTCGGAATTTGATAGAAAAAGGAAGCAACGGCACTTTGGATGTCACTCAGTTAAAATTTAAAAAAGAAGAGGATGTTTTTAAGCTTTATAACGAGCGTATCATTCATAAGCTGGAAGATAGTGAGTCGCGCTATAAATCGATTTTTGAAAATATGACGATCGGACTCTATCGCACCACCCCGGATGGCATAATTCTAATGGCCAATCCGGCTTTACTAAAAATGCTCGGTTATGATTCTTTGGAAGAAATGGCAAAACGTAATCTGGAAAAGGAAGGCTATCATTCTGATTATTCACGGGCAAAGTTTAAAAGTATTTTGGATAAGGAAGGCAAAATTACGGATTGGGAATCCGCCTGGCAAAGGAAGGATGGCTCTTTCATCTTTGTCTTGGAAAGTGCCAGTGCATTTTATGATAATGATGGAAAAATCCTGTATTATGAGGGTAGCGTTGAGGATATAACCGCCCGTAAAATCGCGGAAGCATCTCTGCAGGAAAGCCAGAATCGCCTCTCAAAAGCCGCCAAAATGGCAAAATTAGGTTACTGGGATTATGATGTGGCTGAAAACCTGTTTACCTTTGACGATCATTTTTATGCTATATTTCATACTACCGCTGAGGAAGTGGGCGGTTATAAAATGACCCCTGAAGAATATGCAAAAAGATTTTTATATCCCGATGACCAGGAACTGGTAGCCGCTGAAACCCGCAAAGCGCTCGAAACCACCGATCCGAATTTCAGTCGTCAACTGGAACACCGAATCGTTTATGCCGACGGGGGAATCGGCTGGATGTCGATCAATTTCTTTATCGTTAAAGATAATCAGGGGCGCACCATCCGAACGTTTGGCGTCAATCAGGATATTACGGAACGCAAGCGGTTGCAGGAAGTGATTGTTAATGAGCAGAGAGAGCTTAAACTCATAATAGATACCTCACCCGTATTAATATTCTACAAAGATAAAGAAGGTCGGTTTATTCGCGTCAATAATGCCTTTGCAAAAATGCTCCGTATGGATGAAGCCGATTTTTTAGGGAAAACAGTTTTCGATCTGTATTCAAAGGAAATCGCTCAAAGTATGACAGATGACGACCGTGAAGTCTTAAAATCGAATCGTCCCAAACTGAACATTATCGAGCAATATCAGTCAGCCAGTGGTCCAAGATGGGTGCAGACCGACAAGATTCCGATGCAAGATGAAAATGGCAATGCAGTTGGTCTAATCGGCTTCGCCCTGGATATTACTGACCTCAAGCAGGCCGAGGAGGTTCTCAGGAAGAGTGAGAAACACTATCGGGAATTAATCAATGGAATGACCGAAACGGTCTGGATTATTGATTATAACGGCGATCTCATTGATGTAAACCAGACTGCTCTGGAAAAATTAGGCTATACCAAGCCGGAGTTATTGAAGATCGGATTATACGGAGTTGACTCATCCCTGAAAAGAGAAAAAATACAGGCTCTGGCTAAGTCAATGCCAAAAGATAAAATCCAGATATTTGAGACCTCTCATAAATGCAAAGACGGAAGGTCTTTCCCGGTAGAGGTGTATTCGAGTCTGATTACTTATCATGAAAAGCCGGCCATTTTAAGTATTGCCAGAGACATTACTGAGCGCAAACGAGCCGAAGAGGCGTTGAGAGAAAGTGAAGAGCGCTACCGTTCGGTTGTGGAATATTCCCAAAATGGGATCCTGATAGTTGGCGAGGATTTTAAGTTTATTTACGTTAATGATACCCTTTGTACTCTATTGGATAGATTACGTGGGAAAATCGTTGGGCATGATTTCAGGGAGTTCCTGGATAGTGATAGTAAAACCTTGGTGGCGAACATGTATCAGAAACGTCAACGAGGTGAGGATGTGCCGAATAGATATGAATTTAGTGTTGTGCGGGAAAATGGTGAGAAGAGAAGAGTAGAAATAAGCTCAACAGTATTTAAAGATAAACAAGGCAAAATTCTGACTATCGCTCAACTAATGGATATAACCGAACGCAAACAAGCCGAGGAAAATATCCGCCGGATAACTGAAGGCGCCCACGCCATTCTCTGGAGAGGGAAAGTGACCGAGCTGAAAGACAAATCCGAAGGGTGTCTGGGTTTCGCCTGGGATGTAAATTATATTAACCTCGAAAATATTATAAAATTTATCCCATTAGCAGGCACGCCCGATCGCGATCTGGGCGAAAGGTACCACACCAGCATTCTCGAAAAAGATCGCCAGGTTATGGAAAAAATCAGCGCCAAAGCGCTCCGTGAAAAAGCTGACAAATATGAACAGGAGTTCCGTTTACTGGACGCCAATGATAATCTGCACTGGATGCGCGAAGACGTTAGCATCAATCGGATCGATGAGACTCATTTCGAATTAATCGGAGTCATTACCGATATTACCAGTCGTAAACGCGCCGAAGAAGAACTCCGTGAGAGTGAAGAGCGTTACCGGTTGATAACGGATAATAGCGTCGATGCCATCCTCCTCACGGATCCCAACGGTCCGATTTTATCCGCGAATAAAGCGGCTTGTGAAATGTTCCGAATGACCGAAAAGGAAATCTGTGAAGTTGGCAGGCATGGTATTGTCGATAATGAAGATCCACATTTAACTGAATTGTTAGAAAAACGTCTCAGGGATGGTTTTATCAAAGGTGAACTGACCATGAAAAGAAAGGATGGGTCTAAGTTTACCGCAGATATAACCTCAGCCGTCTTTAATAATAGTAGGGGCGAGCCTCGCACCAGTATGATCATCCGGGATGTCACCGAACGCAAGGAGTACGAAGAAGCTCTCCGCGAAGAGCGCGACAAATTTGCCCGGATAGTCAACACCGCGCCGGGTGCTATCTGTTCGTTTTGCATAGAATCCGACAATACGGCTTATTTGACGTATGCCAGTCCCAGTGTTAAAGACATTTTTGGATTTTCAGCTGATGAATTAGCAAAAGACATTGCCAGGCTAAAAAATTACTTTAATCCTAATGATGCACCTCGCGTCGTTCAGGAAATTCAGGAATCCGCTCGTCAACTTTCGTACTTGCAGAGTGAATTTAGATACATTCATCCCAAAAAGGGCGAAATCTGGATATTTGCCAGTTTCGAACCGGTAAGAGAAGATGACAATAAGACGGTTTGGTATGGAATCGTGATGGATATCACCGACCGCAAGCAGGCTGAGGAAGATTTAAATCAGGTAATGGAAAGCGCCCAGGCTATTCTGTGGCATTCGAAAGTAGTAAAACAAAAGGATGCAAAAGCGGGTGAAAAGGAATTTCTATGGGAAACTCGTTACTTTTACCTGGAAGCCATTAAGTATAATATCCTCCTGCCGGATTATCCATCGCATAATTTAAATGATATGTACTATTACGCGATCCTTGAAGAAGACCGTAAGGCAATGGATCGGATCAGTTTCAATGCTCTAAAAAAGGGGATTGAACGATATAGCCAGGAATTTCGCTTAAGGGACGCCAAGGGTGTGATTCACTGGATGTATGAAGAATCTCGGATCAAAAAGATTGACGAATTCCATTACGAGGTAATCGGTGTAAATACCGAGATCACTGAACGGAAGAATGCGGAAATCGCATTGCGATTAAGTGAGGAAAAGTTCAAAGATCTGTTTGAATATATCGGTAGTGGCGTAGTGATTTATCAAGCTGTCGATAATGGCGCTGATTTCATTATTCAGAATCTTAACCGCGCCAGCGAAAAAATCGAGAAAGTTAAAAGAGAGAAGATCATTGGCAAAAGCGTCCAGCAGGTATTTCCGGGAGTAAAGGATTTCGGTTTATTTGAGGTCATTCAAAGGGTATGGCGCACCGGCAAACCGGAATCATTTCCGCTTAATTTCTATAAGGATAACCGGATTTCCGGCTGGCGGGAAAACTATATCTTTAAATTGCCTACCGGAGAGGTGGTGGTTGTCTATGACGACGTTACCAAACAAAAACAGGCTGAGGAAGAAAGACTCAAATCGGAAAGATACTTCCGCCTGGTGTGGGAAAAATCAGTGGATGGAATGCGCCTGACCGATGAAAATGGTAACGTTGTAATGACCAACGATACCTACTGCAATATTGTCAATATCTCCAAAAAGAAACTAGAAGGTAAGCCGTTTACTGTGATATATGCCAAGGAGCAACGGGCTCAGAAAATGGAGCATTACCTCCGCCGTTTTGAGGGACATACCGAGCAGAGTAATTTTGAAATGGAAATGATCCTGCATAATGGTAAAAAAGTCTGGTTCAGTCTGTCCGATTCCCATTTTGAAATTGAACCTGGGAAACGTCTGATACTGACAATTATTCGCGATATTACGGAACAAAAAATCAGACAACTCGAAAAAGAAGAACTGCAAACTCAGTTAACCCAAATTCAGAAAATTGAGGCTATCGGTAATCTGGCCGGCGGAATCGCCCATGATTTTAATAACCTTTTAACCGTTATCCAGGGACACGCCCAGCTCCTTCTGATGCAGAAGAATGAGAGTGATCATGAATATTCTAGTCTGAAACAAATCATGAATACCTGTTCAAAGGCAACCACTCTGACCAAGCAGTTATTACTTTTCGGCCGGAAACAAACCCTGGAGTTGAAACCTCTCAATATTAATGACACGGTATCTAATCTGCTAAAAATGGTACAAAGGCTCATTGGTAGTAACATTAATATTGTAACGGATTTTAAAACTCCTCTTAATAATATCGAAGCTGACGAAGGTAATCTGGAACAGATTATCCTCAATCTGGTCGTAAATTCGCGGGACGCCATGCCGAATGGCGGCACTTTGACCATTAAAACCGAAGATGTGGCTATAACCAGAAGCGATCTTCAGAAAGTTCCAAATTCCAGGACGGGTGAATTCGTCTGCTTTTCAATTACTGATACTGGCATCGGCATGTCGAAGGAAATTATCGAAAAAGCTTTCGATCCGTTCTTTACGACCAAGGGTCCGGGGAAGGGAACTGGCTTGGGATTGTTGGTTGTTTATGGTATTATTAAAAAACACAACGGCTGGATTAACATTGAGAGCGAAATTGATCGCGGCACAACTATGAAAGTCTATTTCCCGATAACTGATAAAGGTCTCTCTGAAGCGATTGAACAACCTATCGACAGCCAGATTTATCGTGGAGATGGTGAAGCGATCCTGATCGTAGAAGATAATCCGGAAGTTCTGAAATTCACGGCTTCGATCCTTAGTCACAATAATTATAAACCGATCGATGCGGCCACCGCCAAACAGGCCATTGAACAATACCGGAAAGAAAAAGGACGGATCAAATTGCTTCTTTCTGATATCGTACTGCCGGATCAAAATGGCATTCACCTTGCGGAAGAGATTTTAAGCGACAATCCCGGTCTCCCGGTTATCCTTTATAGCGGCTATACCGATGAAACCATTATGCGTTCGGTAAAGAAAAATAAGAGTCTGAATTTTATCCAGAAACCGTTTCAGGTCGGAAACCTGCTTGAATTAATCAATAAACTATTGCATTCGGAGAATCAGAATTGATCTAAAACCCGTCCGAGATTACGATCGGCAGAGAGAATGGCAGGACGTAAAAATAGTAAAAAAACTGAAGGTTTAATTTTACTTGAATTACTTTCGGTAGTATTATTTTTAAAATTCTTAATAGTATTGACATTGAATTAAAAATGTCCTAAAATGCCGTCGTTTTTAGACTTTGGAATTGCCAGCGGTTTGTATTTTGATTTCTGGGACTCCTTAATATTCGGTTAAGTTTGTTTAGGAAGAATTTGAAATTCATTGATCAGGAAACTTTTAAATTACGGGTAGAGTGTCGGTTTTTTATATATTGTTTAGACTCTTTAATCCAAGGGAGATGATATGAAATTAAATGGTTTTGGGCTTTTTGTGAAAGACATGGCAAAAATGATACGTTTCTATAGAGATGTATTGAGGTTTGCAATTAAAGAAGATGAAAATGCTAAGAATGTTTATCTGGAAGAGGTGGGTAATGTCAACGACGCCCGATTATATTGAATTTGTACTTGATCAAATTGATAATAAATGGAATAAACGCTCTAAGAAAATGTTCGGCGAGTATATGATTTATGTCAATGAAAAACCAATTCTGCTCGTCTGTAATAATACCGTATATGTAAAAGAGCTGGACTGTATCAAAACATTATTCCCGAAAGAAAACAAAGGATTTCCGTATAAAGGCGCAAAAGAACACTATATAGTTGACGTTGAGGATAAAGAACTATTCAATAACATTATAGATGAACTTGTAAGGGTAGTACCTCTGCCTGTAAAAAACCCAGGAAAAAGCGGCTAATAACAGCAATAAGGGACGCGTATGCGAATCAAATGGATTGATAAATATCGCGGTTTATTAATGGTCTTGATGGCATTGGATCATGCCAATTATTTCATCAGGAAAATACATATAGGCGAATTCTGGGGTCTGTCTTTGCCGCAATACAGTAACGCATTGTGTTTTTTATCGAGGTTCGTTACTCATATCTGCGCTCCCGGTTTTTTCTTCATAATGGGAATCAGCATTATACTGTTTGCCGATTCCCGCTATCGTATTGGCTGGTCGCGAATCCAGGTTTTCAAGCATTATGCAATCCGCGGAGTAATTTTGATGATATTACAGCTTTTTATCGAGGATCCGGCTTGGATGATTGGCAATCTTGGAAATGTTGTGCAGATGAACCACTCGCCGGGAGGCGGGGGAGAGGTGTGGTTTCATTTTGGGGTACTTTCCGCCCTGGGATGTGCAATGATCGTATGTGGTCTGCTGTTATTTTGCCGACCATATGTTCTGATTTTATTCAGCTTTATTGCAATAGCCATTACGGCGGCGATTATTCCGGCGCTGGATGCCGATACCCATTATTCCTTTGTGCTTCGTCTCCTATTTATTCCCGGGCAGACAGATAGTATGCAGGTGTTCTATCCTCTTTTTCCCTGGGTCGGTCTCACCGCAGGAGGGATGGCATTTGGCAAAAGACTGCTGAAGGGCGAGTCTAACCTTGTCTTTTCACTGATAGTAGGACTGCTACTGATCGTTATATTTGCAATTTTAAGAGCTACCGGCTTGGGTAGTTTTCATAATCCATTGAATGGAGATTGGATCGCTTTTTTAAATGTCACAAAATATCCTCCGAGTCTGACTTTTATCGCTCTCACGATGGGCGTCAATCTGTGCTTGTTTGCGCTATTCATCGGGCTTGAGGACAGGATCAAATCAGGAATAGATAATCTGTTACAGATATTCGGGAAAACGGCACTGTTTTTTTATCTGATTCACCTTTATCTCTATGCTTGTATCGGCTTCATATTTCCTTGCGGGACCAATATTTTTGTAATGTATGCCGTATGGATAGTCGGATTAGGCGTGTTATATCCTGTGTGCAAATGGTACGCGTTTTTCAAAAAGAAGAGCGCGCCGAATTCTTTCTGGAGATTTCTTTAAGAAGAGTTGGATAGATTCTTAAAGGACTTGATATCGGGAGTTCTCCAAAAGAGTCCTGCGTGACCTACGGAAGAACCCCGAACCGACGGATTAATACAATTTTAAGAATATGGTCTAATACAAGTCGAAAGCATTGATGCTTTGAGAAGATTTTCCATTTTCCATTTTGAATTTTTAATCGAAGAGTGGGCCCCCGGGGATTTGAACCCCGAACCGACGGATTATGAGTCCGGTGCTCTAACCGTTGAGCTAGGGGCCCGTTGTGTGAAAAAGCGTTCGGAAATTATCCTAATTTCACTTTTTATCCAAGAAAAAAGCGTGCACTGTACCAGCGGGTCAATGCCACAAATTCAGCGATGGTTAAGGTTTCTGCCCGTCGGGAGAGAGACACCGGGCAATCAGCGTTTTCGGCGGACAGCGGCAAGTTGAGCGAGTTGCGCAGGATTTTCCTTCTCTGGCTAAAGGCTTTTCTGACCAATTCGTTGAACTGGCGACGAAATTTCGGATCATAATCATTATCAACCGGCGTCAGTTTTATCAAACCGGAAGTGACTTTAGGAACAGGACGGAAGACCCTGGGCGAAACCTGAAACTCGATCTGCGGTCGACAATAGAAATTAGTCATAACGGAAAGAATTCCGTATTCTTTCGTTCCCGGTTTGGCGCAAATCCGCTGGGCAATTTCTTTTTGCACCAATAAAACTATCCGATCGAGATGTTCGACTATCTCGAAAAACCGGAAGAGTAATGGACTGGTGATATTATAGGGAATATTGCCAGCCAATTTGATTTTTTGACTGGCGTTAAGTAAATCCGAAAAATCGAATCTGACCGCATCGCCGTGATACAGATGAAAGTTCGCATATTGCGCAAATTCATTATGTAAATAATCGACTAATTGCGAATCAAGTTCTATGGCATGAACCTCTGCACCTGAATCCAGTAAGTATCTTGTAAGAGAGCCGGTTCCGGGACCGACCTCAACAATAATATCAGCTTCTTTCGGATCAATAATCTTAACTATTTTCCGCAGTATATTCGGATCGATCAGGAAATTCTGACCGAGCCGTTTCTTGGGTATATGATTGATCACGGTAAATTGAAAAAGTTGATGGCGTTTTGAGTTGTCACAGTAGCAACTGTCTCAATCGGCAAGCCTTTTAACTCTGCGATTTTTGCGGCGATCAGCGGAATATAAGCCGGTTCGTTAGTCTCGCCGCGTTTGCCTTCCGGTGCTAAGAAGGGCGCATCAGTTTCGAGCATCAGCTTTTCAAGCGGTACGGCTTGCGCGGCTTGTTCGGTTTTCCTGTTTCCGTAGGTGGCGTTACCGGTGAAAGAAATGTAAAAACCAAGATCGGTCATTTCCCGCGCGAAGACCGCATTTCCGGAGAAGCAATGCAGGACGCCTTTATGATACCCGATTTCGGTTAGAATCTGTTTCAGATCTTCGTGTGCCTGCCGGTCATGCAAAATCATCGGCAATTTGAGTTCCCGGGCAATTAATATTTGTCGGCGAAATACTTCGATCTGAGTCGCCTTAGGCGAAAATTCACGATAGTAATCGAGTCCGATTTCGCCAAGCGCAACCACTTTTGGCTTTGACAATAATTCGCGCAGTCTGTCTGGCCAGTCAGAGGGTAAATTAGCCGAATCCTGAGGGTGAATGCCAAGCGCCGCAAAAACACCGTCAAACTTGTTTGCCGAATCCAGAACCATCTCAGCCGATTCCAGGTCTGTGGCAACGTTAATAATCCGGGTAACGCCGGCTTCTTCGGCGCGTTCGATAACTTCGGATAATTGGACGTTTAGAGTTGGATAGGTGAGATGTGCGTGAGTATCGATGAACATTCAATCAGCTGATTTTAGCGCCGGGCTCGATCGAATCGATACTGCTCAGCAGAGTCAGTTTGCCATCCTTTTTGGCGGCCAACAACATGCCTTCGCTTTTTATACCCCGGATCGTGACTGGCTGGAGATTTGCAACGACGATGATGGTTTTGCCAATTAATTGCTCCGGGGAATAATGTTCGGCAATTCCGGCGACAATCTGACGTTTTTCTGTTCCGAGATCGATCGTTAATTTAAGCAGTTTAGTGGCATCCGGGACTTTTTCGACGGTCAATACGGTTGCGGTCGTCAGTTTAACCTTTGCAAAATCATCGATGGTGATTAACGGTTCTTCCTTTTTCAGCGGAGCAGAAGGTGGTTCAGCTGAAGTTTTAACGGATTTATCGATGCGCGGGAAAAGGATCGGAATTTGTTCAATAGTCGCTCCGCTTTTGATGCGACCCCACGCGAACTCCTGTTTTTGTTCGTCGACAGGAAGAATGCTTAGCAATTCTTTAATTTTGGTTGGCATAACCGGTTCGAGGAGAGTAGCGGCAAGTCGCAAACTCTCCAGAGCTGTGTAAAGCACGGTTCCAGCCTCGGTTTTATCGGTTTTCACCAATTGCCAGGGCTGGCGCACTTCCATATATTTATTGATCGATCGAACAAACGTGATAATGCCTTCAAGAGCTTCCGTCACACGTAATTCGCTGATCAATTGATGAGTGGTTTGAGGTAATTTCCGGGCAGAGACCTGAATTTCGATTTCGTCATTGCCAGGTTGAGCGGCTTCGGGAATTGCTGTGAAATTTCGTTTAATTAAAGTCACTACACGGCTGGCCAGATTGCCGAAATCGTTAGCCAATTCCGAATTGTAGCGCTTGATGAAAATTTCCTCGCTGAAATTGGCGTCCTGCCCGAGCATCATATCGCGCATCAGAAAATAGCGCACCGAATCGACGCCATAGACATCCACCAGATCGAGCGGTTTGACTATATTTTTGAGCGACTTGGACATCTTGGTTTCATCAATCATCCACCAGCCATGCGCGAAAATCGTTTTGGGCAAAGGCAGACCAATAGCTTTTAAAATAGTCGGCCAGTAAACGCAATGCGTCGTGACGATGTCCTTACCGATCAGGTGATAATTGGCCGGCCACCAGTGTTCGAACCGCTTGAGATCATTCGGATAACCGATTGCGGTGAGGTAATTAAGCAGGGCGTCGAACCAGACATAGGTAACGTATTCGGCATCGAACGGCAATTCAATGCCCCAACTGAGGCGCGCTTTCGGACGTGAAATACACAGGTCACTAAGTGGATTTTTCAGGAAACCCAGGACTTCGTTTTTACGGCTTTCGGGCTGAATGAAATCGGGATTTTTCTGGATATAATCGACTAGCCAGTCTTGATATTTACTCATGCGAAAGAAATAATTTTTCTCTTTGATAAAATCCGGCGCTTTCAGATGTTGGGGACATTTGCCATCAACGAGCTCTTTCTGGGTATAGAAACGTTCACAGCCGACGCAATAATAGCCGCCGTATTCATGTTGGTAAATTTCACCCCGGTCGTACAAATTTTGCAGAACCTGGCGGACGGCGTCGATATGAAATTGATCGGTGGTACGGATGAAGAAATCGTAATTAATTCCTAATTTTTCCCAGGCTTCGCGAAAGTGGACAACCATGCGGTCACAATGTTCCTGCGGTGTAATACCAGCCGACGAAGCGGCTTGCTGAACTTTCTGACCGTGTTCGTCAACGCCGGTTAAAAAGAAAGTATCGGCGCCGCGCGCCCGGTGATAACGCGCCAGCACATCCGCCAGAATCGTGGTATAAGCATGACCGATATGCGGCATATCGTTGACATAATAGATCGGGGTAGTCAGGAAAAATGAGTCTGAATTTTTCATATTTGGGTGGGCGTTATTGGATTACAGTAATTTTTTGGTTGAAGTCAGTTAAGGGAAAGTCCTCGACCTGATTATCATCATACCGGACGGTTATCGTAGCGGCAAATATATCGATTTTTTCGAGTACGCCTTCTTTATCGGCGACTTTCAGACGTGAACCGTAGGACGGAAAATTTTTCAGCACTTCTTCATACAGATCGTGCTCGTAACGATAGCAACATTTCAGTTTGCCGCAAACGCCGGAGATTTTCGCCGGATTCATAGGTAAATTTTGTTCTTTGACCAATTGAGTGCTGATTGGATCGAAATCGTCAATAAAACAGGCACAGCACAATTGCAATCCACAAGGACCGATCCCATCGGTGCGTTTCATTTCTTCGCGACCACTGATCTGGCGCATTTCAATGCGGGTTTTAAATTCCGTCGCCAGTAATTTTACTAATTCACGGAAATCGATCCGGTCATCGGCGGTGAAATAAAACACGATCTTGCGACGGTCGAGCCGCAGATCAACGTCGACCAATTTCATCGGCAATCCGAGTTCGGCAACTTTTGTGATACAGAATTCAAGAGCGACCTTCTCCCGTAGACGATTTTCATTGTTGTGTGACAGGTCTTCCGGGGTGGCTTTGCGTAAGATGGCGGGAATTTCGCTCATGTCTTGCGGCAAGTTATTGGCTGAGACGGGCGGTAGGGCGCAACCGATTTCCTCGCCGCGGTCGGCTGAGACTATAATTTTATCATTGGGTTGAATCGGAAGCTCCAGCGGATTCTGGCATAATGCCCGGTTACAGCCTTTGAATTTTACTTTGATAACTTTATGGTCAGGGTTATCGTTCATTACTTTTTATGGTTTGTTAGTTGATCTTTTAGTTTAAAAAGCATTTCAGTTAAAGCGAGACTAATATAGACATTCCTGTTAATGAAATCAACACAATTCTCGACGGAGGCTTTCATATTTTGGGCTTCGAAATCGGGAAATTTATCCACAAAACCGGACAATCTTTCGATGTAATCGAGATGGATGATTTCTTCAATCGGTTGACCTTTTCGGATCAATTCGGCATCGCGGATCCAGAATATCAGAGACTGCATTAACTGGAGAAAATTTTCAGGATCTTCGCGATATAGCGAGACCATTTCCCGGATGTGTTCGTAGACCTTAGGCACTTTCCAGCGGGCGATGTCGGTGAAAATAGCTAATGTCATTTCTTTGACGGTTTGCAGGTCGTGTTCGATTAACTGGATCAGCCGGGTAACATTCCCGCCCGATAGCCGCACCGCCAGGCGAATATTTTCAGCCGGATAGCCCTTTTCCGTTAAATAATTTTGCAATTCATCTTCCGGAATCGGCGGAAAATATAACATCTGACAGCGCGATTGAATAGTGCCCAGGAGATTGTCAGGATAAGAGGTCGAGAGAATGAAGGTCGAATGAGCCGGCGGTTCCTCGAGTATTTTAAGAAATGAATTAGCGGCTTGTTCAGTCATCAGGTGAGCATCGAAAATGACGACGACTTTATAGCCGGTGGATGCCGAAGCCAGATAAATATTGCGTTTGACTTCGCGGATGAAGGAGATCGGGATATGCAGTCCTTTTTTTACAGTGATTTTATCATACGGATTGCGACTCTTATTTTGAATGGTTTGCCTGATTTCCTCCATTTCGGCTTCTTTGAATTGCTTGAATGGCGAATCATCCGAGTCGCTGTCTTTGGGAGCCGGAACAGGGAAGACCAGAGTAAGATTCGGATGTTCGAGTGTTTTCATTTGATGGCAAGCCTGGCAAATGCCGCACGGTTGTTCAGTTTTGGAGAGGCAGTTCAGCATAGCCGCAAATTCGAGCGCAAAGCCTTCGGAGCCACTGCCTTCCGGACCATAAAAGAGATAAGCGTGGGCGACCCGACTATTACTGATTACATTACCAAGTAAACGGCGGTTTTCGGTTTGATTGATTAAATGGAAGATACTCATCTTTTATTTAGCCATTCTTCAGGATTAAGTTTGGTTTTATTGCGCCAGATTTCAAAATGGAGCAAAGGGCCGCTCAGCGAGCCGGATTGACCTACTTCAGCAATTGTCGAATTGGTGGTGACATAATCATTTTCGGAAACGCGAATATTTTCCACATGAGCATAAACCGAATAAAAACCGGAACCGTGATCGATGATAATCGTATTGCCGAATCCCCGGATATAGGTAATGGTCGTAACTACTCCGTCGAGCACCGAAACAACGGGTGAGCCCAGACGGACTTTTATATCGATACCTGAATTGTCGGTGATGGTTTTCAGAGTTGGATGTTTTTGAATGCCAAAGCGGGAGATGATTTCACCTTTGGCAGGCCAATTCAGTCGGCCTTTACTGGCAAGGAAAGGATTATCGGCTTCGACGCCGGAGAGGGCGCGCTGGCGTTCCAGCTCCTTGCGCCGGGTTTCGCGTTCTTTTTCCAGATTTGTAATTAAGCGCGACATTTCAGCCGCGGCTCTTTCTTTTTCTTTGATTTGGGCGGCGATATTCGATTTATCCTTACGGGCGACCGCTAATTGTCGATCATGATTGCGCTTTTGTTGCTTAAGGTTGTTTTTGAGATTATTTTTTTCGTTTAAGATCTGCTCTTTGTCTCTAAGTTCATTTTTTAGTTGGTTTTTTTTCTGATTGATGGCGCTGATATTATTTTTAATGGTATTGTATGTATTTCGATCGATTTCAGCCAGAATGCGCAGGTATTTATAACGATAGAAAGCCTGATTGACGGATCTGGCGGTCATGATTAATTCCAGATCGCTGTACTGCCCGTTTTTATGTAAATAGACGAGCCGCTTTGCAAAATTCTTTTTCAACGTTGCCAGATTAGACTCAAGGAGCTGAATGGAACGCTCGGTCCGGATAATATCACGTTCTTTCTGGTTCTGTTCGCGATTTAATTGTGTAATGAGTTTTTCCGTCAGGCTGATGCTTCGTTCGGTTTCATCTATTCGGGTTAGGATTGATCTTTCTTTCGATTCGGCTTTTTTCAGATCGTTTTTATAGGTTCGGATATCCTTACGGATTTTTTCGAGTTGTTCGGATTGATATTCGATTTTTTTATCAATGTCTTTTTGTTGTGCAAAAGCCTGTGCCGACCAAAGTGCCACGATCGCCGTAATCAAGCCGATTTTTTTCGTTAACGGAACAATACTCATAATAGCGGCCTCAAAATAAGTATTGTAGAGCGGAATAGCAAGGCTTACTCTCTATATAATGAAATTGTTTGTTTTACCTAAATGTTTGTATATTTACCTGCAAATCATTGAAAAACGAAGGTAATTAATGATATGAAAAATCCAATCTGGGAAAACATAATAATCAAAAAGAAATCAGTACTGAGTGACACAATGCGGGTGTTATCTTCGGTTCCGATTTTTTCTGATTTGGATGGAAAAGAACTGATCGAGGTCGAAAAAATCGTTCATCGTCGGAAATACAAGAAAGGCGAACCGATTTTTCGCATGGGCGATCCGGGACTTGGGATGTACATTATCGTCGAAGGGGCCGTTGAAATCATCGAAGAACTCGAGGATGAAGATTGTAAGCATCTCGTTGATCTTGAGAAAGGAGCTTTTTTCGGTGATCTGGCATTGCTCGATGAAGCGCCGCGTTCAGCCTCGGCAATTGCCAAAGTGGATTGCGATATCATAGGCTTTTTTCGACCGGATTTATTGGATTTATTATACCGCAAACCTCATCTGGGTATTAAAATCTTATGGTCATTAGCCAAGGTGATTGGCGAACGCTTACGAAAAACAAATGAACAATTATCCAATCTTCAACGTGAGATGAAGGTCTGTGATGAATAATGCTCCAGTCTCCCCGGCGGGACAAATCAATAAAACAGTTTGGCGGATTTTTTTTATTTTACTGGGAATGGCATTTTTATTCCTGATCTACCCTTATATTAAAACTGTTGTTCTTGTATTGCTCATTGCCTGGCTTATTTCGATGCTCCTTAATCCGTTAGTGGATTATCTGGAAAGTATCGGCTTAAAGCGGTCGCTGGCAATTCTGATTGTAGTAATAATCATTTTAGGCTTGGTCGTTCTGATGGTGGCCGCGCTGATTCCGGCGGTGATCAGCGCCGTCGAATCGCTAAGCGCGAAGCTAAATGCCGACATGATCAAGGGTTTAGCAGTCCAGTTGGAGCAATTGTTTGAAAAAAACCTGAACAATGCCGCTCTGGCGCGCGATCTGATCGCCAAATTACAACAATTGGGTACTGATATGCTTATGAAAATCGGTTTCTTTTTAAAGAATGCCGGTTCGTATGTGGCTTTTGTCGGTATCGTGCCTTTTGTGACCTTTTTCATGATTAAAGACAAACGCCTATTCAAACGCATGCTGATTTCTCAGGTGCCTAACCGCTATTTTGAATTATTTTTAAATGTATTGCATAAAGTGGGCGATCAGGTCACGAGGTATATTCAAGGTCAGGCGATTGACGCATTGATTGTCGGGTTATTATCAGTGCTGGGCTTATTCATTATTAATTTAGTGTTCGATCACCCGGTACCATTTTTCTTCTTTATTGGCATGTTAGCCGGCGTCGCGAACATGATTCCTTATCTCGGTCCGGTCGTTGGTGTCGTACCCGCGATATTGTTGGCTATTTTGAGTAGTCCGGCTAATCTGGGAACCGTTCTGATCTGGATTGTTGTGGTATTTGTTTTGGTACAGGTGATTGACAATAATCTGATTTCACCCCTCGTGGTATCCAAGAGTGTTAACATGCATCCGATAACGGTTGTAATTGCGGTAGTAATTGGCGGGAACATTGGCGGTGTTATCGGGATGCTGTTTGCCGTACCAGCCTGGGGAATTATTAAAGTCACAATGAAAGAGGTTGGCTGGGGCTTGAGAAACTATAAACTCAGGTAGGTAAGTCAACGGATTCGGTTTCTCACACTGACTAAAAGGATTAATTAAATAGCTACTAAAATCATTTATAATTTTTCCTATTTTTTAACTGTAAGTTTGAAAGTGTAGATTAGGATGCGAGGAAAGATATGCGACAGTTAAACATAATTTTTGTACTTTTCCTGATCTTTTCCGCTTGTGAAAATGATCTTGAGATCAACACTCACAAAGACACTTACAACGATGACATCGCCGACATTACATTTTTAGGTAATGCCTTCTATACGACTAATTATGATCTTTCGGGAAATTCCGGCTCGCAAATTGATTTGTTAAAATTTACTTCTGACGGCAATTGTCTCGAAGATGCTTTTGATCTGGGAATGAATGGTCAAGGTTATCTGGCGATAACCAATGATGGACGCGATATTTACATGCAAGCGCGTGATTTTGGCTGGGTGATAAAATGTTCGCCGGTCGGTGAATTGGTTTATATTAAACCTGACAGTCTTTCAGCCAATTGGCGGGCGGGCGGAATCTGCTATCGCGAAGACCTGGATTCGCTGGCACTTTTCTACCAAAATATCGATGCGCCTCAGCAAGTTCGTATCCGGATCGTTTCGAAAGTCGATCCAGTCATGGGAGAACGGGATACAGTTGTTCAATTTGGTTTTCTGGATGAATCCATCGGTCTTTATGCGGTAGAATACTATAACTCAGTCTATTATTTGCTCGGAGTCGATACGACCGGATCGGATATTTTATTTCAAACCACAAGAGAAATGAATATAATCGACAGATTTAAAATTGCAGATAGTACCGTCGTTGGTGTTTGTAAGACTATCAATAATCTATACTTATCGTATCGCGATCGTAGCATCAAAGCCTGGACGCTGTGATTCTTTATCAAGCCGGATTGCCGGTAGGCGGTTGATTTATTATTCTGATTTAAGTATTTAATTCTAAAAGGGAATTGGATATTTTGGAAAATATCCATAAAATCCGCCGTTTCTGTGTGCATTGAGAATATTTTAGGAGATTAACAATGGGTACCGGATTATATATTCCGAAAAACTATCAAACCTATTTATCGACTGTCGAGACAGAAAAGGCGATCCTGTCCTTAAAGAATTTCTTTCAACAGAATCTGGCTTTCGAACTTGACCTGATCCGGGTAACGGCGCCCTTATTCGTTAAAGCCGGTACGGGTATCAACGACGACCTGAATGGAGTCGAACAGCCGGTATCGTTTTCTGTAAAAGAAATGACCAATACACGGGTCGAAGTCGTCCAGTCGCTGGCAAAATGGAAGCGCATGATGTTGACCGATCTGGGCATTAAACCGGGGAAAGGAATTTACACCGATATGAATGCCATTCGTCCGGATGATGACCTGGATAATCTGCATTCAATCTATGTTGATCAATGGGATTGGGAAAAGGTTATGACCGCCACCCAACGCAATCTTGATTTTCTTAAAGATACGGTAAATACGATTTACAGCGTCATTTTACGCACTGAAAAATTCGTTTGCCATGAATGGAATATCAAGCCGGAACTGCCGGAGAAGATAGCTTTTATTCATTCTGAAGAATTATTAGAGTACTATCCCGGATTATCACCCAAAGAACGCGAGCGCGCCGCCAGCAAAAAATATGGCGCAATTTTTATCATTGGGATCGGCGGCGTCTTGAAAAATGGCGAACCGCACGATGGCCGCGCGCCGGATTACGATGACTGGTCAACGTCAACGATTAAAGATTACCGCGGTTTGAATGGCGATATCGTAGTCTATAATAAAGTATTGGATTGCGCTTTTGAATTATCTTCGATGGGAATTCGGGTCGATAAGGAGGCTCTCGTGCGTCAATTAAAGATCCGTGGAGCCGAGTCGCGAAAAGACCTCTATTTTCATCGGCGCTTGTTGAACGGAGAACTACCATTGTCCATCGGTGGTGGTATCGGACAATCGCGATTATGTATGTATTATTTGCGTAAAGCTCACATTGGGGAAATCCAAAGCAGTATCTGGCCGGACGCGATGGTCAAATCCTGTCGTCAGCATAATATATTTTTGTTGTAATAGTTATTCCAATCAGAGGATAGATCAGGCGTTACAACGCAGGAGCGTTGTAACGAGAATGAGGCGGGAGCGTTGTAACGAGATTGATTTATAGTAATTTCAGATTGCCGCCGAAATGTTCTTCGATGTATTTATTGAGTAATTCGGTGGCTTCTTCTTCGCATTGACCGCAGACCGTACCAAGTTTAGTACGTTCCTGCAGTTCGATGTAAGTGCGGGCGCCATCCAGGACGGCTTCTTCGATTTCGTGGTCGGTGACATTCATACACTGACAGATTACACGGGCTTCTTCGTGTTTGATTTTATCTGCCATACCATTGCGACGATAATAATCATCGATAGCGGCGCGCAGAGCTTTGTCACCCAGCACCGAGCAGTGGATTTTATGTTCCGGCAAACTGCCAAGGTTTTTGATAATGTCTTTGGGTGTCAGGCGATAGGCATCGTCGAGTTTCATGCCCTTGACCATTTCCGAAAGCACCGATGTGCTGGCAATTGCGCTGGCACAGCCATAAGTTCGCCAGCGACAGTCTTTAATCGTATTGTTAACTTTATCGACCTGGATCAGAAATTGCATCTGATCGCCGCATTTGATATTACCGGTAATGCCATTGCCGTCAGCCGGGAAATTCTCTTCATCCCTGAGAACATTGCGCGGATTAGTAAAGTGGTCTTTAACAATATCGGTGTATAGCCAGTTGAATTGATCGCTCATGCTGTTTTCCTCTGATAAGTAGTTGACATATCGCGCACTCTTTGAATGACGCGTTTGAGAGCCGATATAGTGTATTGGATGTCATCGAGTGTATTTTCCCGTCCCATGCTGATGCGGATTGATCCGTGAGCCAGTTCGGCGCCAATGCCAGTTGCCAGAATGACATGCGAAGGATCGAGCGAGCCGGATGCGCAGGCTGAGCCGGTGGAGACTCCGATTCCCTCCAGATCGAGATAAAGCAGGATCGATTCACCTTCGGCGCCGACGAATGAGACATTCAACGTCCCCGGTAAAACATCCGTTGGATGACCATTGAATTGAACATCCGGGATATTATTTTTAATGCCGTCAATCAGGATTTTTCTGAAGCGATTCAGGCGTTCGGCTTCGTCATGCATTTCCTGCTGACGCATTTCGATGGCTTTGGCAAATGCAACAATGCCGATCGTGTTTTCGGTGCCCGCCCGCCGTCCGCGTTCCTGATGACCGCCGCGAATCATGGGACAGAAGGGAGTACCGCGTCTGATATAAAGCGCGCCGATACCTTTCGGTCCGTAAATCTTATGGGCAGATAATGTCAGAAAATCAACATTAAGATCTTTGACGTCAACCGGAATTTTACCAACCGCCTGTACGGCATCCGTATGAAAGAATGCGCCTCTTGAATGAGTGATTTCGGCAATAGTCTTGATATCCTGAATCGTACCAATTTCATTATTGGCGTACATGACCGAAACCAGGGCAGTCTGGTAGGTTAATAATTCTCTGAGTTTGTCAATTTTAACTTTTCCGTTAACATCAACAGGCAAATGATTAACCGGAAATCCGCGTTCGCGCAGGCATTTGGAGGTTTCCATGATGCAGGGATGTTCGATCGCCGTGGTAATAATTGAATCACGTGACTTGCGTTCCAAACGACAAACCTGAGAAGAGCAGGAGAGGCTGTTGAGCACGGTATTGTTGGCTTCACTACCACTGCCGACGAAGATGATTTCATCGGGTGCGGCGCCGATAAAACCGGCAACTGTCTCGCGGGACTGCTCGATTTTTTGGCGGGCGATTCGTCCGGCGCTGTGCAGGCTGGAAGGATTACCATAAATTTCCATCATTTCAGTGATGGTATTCTTGACTTCCGGATGTAAGGGGGTCGTAGCGTTATGATCTAAATAGATAAATCTATCTGGCATATTGTCCTCAATAATCTTTCTCGTTTTTCAAATTCTGCGTCGCAAAATTACTATGGCAACCATTATAAAAAAAGGGCAATCTCGTAAAAGACTGCCCTTGTTAGAGATAAGAAGAAAGATGATTGTTACACTAATTTCTTGCCGCGCGGCAGATAATGCGTGTGTAAGAGCTTGTGGCTCTTGTGTCCGCAGGGCCCATCCACCAGAAATTCCTTATATAATCTGGCTATAGCCGGATTCTCATAAGATTTGCGGACTTCACTGGCTTCATCTTCGGCATAGATAGCACGGGCGCGAGCGGCGCGGATTTCCTCATTAGTCGGAATCGGCATGCCACCGCCACCGAGGCAACCACCCGGACAAGCCATGTATTCAATGAAGTGACATTCACTGAGTTTGCCGCCGGATTTAATGTTATCTAAAACTTTCTTGGCGTTGGCGGTGCCGTGGGCGACGGCTACTTTCAGCGTTGCGCCTTTCAGCCAATCCCAATTCGGGATGAGATGCTTAAGAATATCCGGGACTGGGCCGACTTTGGCGATTGGCAATTCAGCATAGCGTACGCCCTCAAAACCGCGCACCGGGATTACCCGGGCATGCTCAAATAGTTTGTCGATGCGTTCACCGGTAACCAATTCATAAACTGTCCGGATGGCTGACTCCATTACGCCGCCGGTTGCGCCAAAAATGACGCCCGAACCGGTACGAGTGCCAAAAGGATCGTCGAAATCGGACTTCGGCATATTTAGCAGATCGATTCCGGTTTCCTGAAACATGCCGGCTAATTCGCGGGTAGTCAAACCGTAGTCGATGTCTTTAAAACCGGACGAATTCATTTCAGGACGATTGCATTCGAATTTCTTGGCGGTGCAGGGCATGAGAGCCACGGTAACGATGTCCGCCGGATCGATATTATTTAGTTCGGCGTAATATGTTTTAATAACCGCGCCGAACATTTGCTGAGGACTCTTGGCTGATGACAGATGATCCAGCATTTCCGGATAAAAATGTTCGATATATTTTACCCAGCCCGGAGAGCAGGAGGTGAAAAGTGGTAAGGCTACCGGCTCTTTTTTGACCAGGGCTTTATACAGCCGTAGGATCAATTCGGTGCCCTCTTCCATAATCGTCAAATCAGCTGAAAAGTTGGTGTCGAAAACCTTATCGAATCCGCAATAACGCATGGCGGTGTTCATTTCAAAGGTCAGGGGAGTGCCGGCTGGCAGACCGAAACATTCACCAATCGCCGAACGCGGAGCCGGCGCGGTTTGAATGACGACATGTTTGGTCGGATCGTCAATTGCCGCCCAAATCGCGTCGCTTGGATCGTTAGCATGCAAAGCGCCGGTCGGACAGCGATTGATACATTGACCGCAATTGATACAAATTAATTGCGCCATGGGATTATCCATGAAAGTTCCGATGCGCGTTTTATTGCCGCGTTCGACGGCTTCATAAACGCCGACTTCCTGTAAATCAATGCAGGTGCGGATGCAACGGCGACACATGATGCACTTATCCATATCGCGTACAATAGCATAACTGGAGTTGTCGCGACCGTAAGTTGGTTTATCAACGTGGCCGAAGCGATAGAAATCAACGCCGTATTCATTCGCGAGTGATTGCAATTCACAATTATTGTTACGGACGCAGGAATAACACTCGCCATAGTGACGGGAGAGCAGGAGATCGATGATATGCCGACGGGCTTGACGCACTTTACGGGTGTGAGTATGGACAACGATCGGTTGGCTGATCGGATACGCGCAGGAAGCCTGCAAGGTGCGCATGCCTTCGACTTCGACGACACAAATGCGGCAAACGCCGCTGATGCATAAATCATCATGATTACATAGGGTAGGAATTTTAATGCCCAGCATTCGGGCGGCGTTCAGAATGGTGGTACCCATCGGAACGCGAACTTCCTTTCCGTCAATGGTCACCTTGATAGTTGCGCCGATTGCCCCGGCGTTTTCCGGGGTTTTAATTGTAGAGGGCGTTGTGCTTTTCGGAGCACGAACAGTAGACTCGGTCATTACTTTTTCTTTATCTTCCATAAATATCCTCTTTATGCTTTTTCAGGCACGCGGCCTAAAATTTCAGATTTAAAGTTTTCCAGGATAGAGAGAAAGGCGTTCGGGCTGGATTGTCCGAGACCGCATTTGGAGGCCAACTGGATCGTCTCTGCCAAACGCATTAGTTCGTTCAGATAAGTTACCGAACAGCGACCTTTTTCGAGCAGTTTCAAGCCTTCCAGGAGTTTTACGTTGCCGTCCCGGCAGGGAGTGCATTGACCACAAGATTCCTCGACGAAAAACTCCATGAAATTGATGGCAACCTTAAGCATATCGACACTTGGGCCGAAAACGATAATCGAACCGCCGGAAGAAATATCCTCAAATGCGATTGTCCGATTAAAATCTTTTCTGGCAACGCACTTTCCGGACGCTCCGCCGATCTGAACGGCTTTGGCGTTTTCGCCTTTGACTTCTTTTAATAACTGGGCGATTGTGATCCCGAACGGCAGTTCATAAATGCCAGGTTGTTCGCAGTCGCCCGAAATGCTGAAGATTTTGGTGCCTTTGGATTTTTCGGTGCCATGTTCGTTGAACCACTTGGCGCCTTTTACACAAATCAAAGTCGCATCCAGAAAGGTTTCGACGTTATTAACGATTGTAGGATTTTTTTGGAAACCGGTATCGACGGGGAATGGCGGGCGGTTGCGCGGTTCGCCGCGGTAGCCTTCCAGCGATTCAATCAAAGCGGTTTCCTCGCCGCAGACGTAAGCCCCGGCGCCCATTCTGACCTCGATGTCAAAGTCGAAACCTTTTTTACCGGCAATATCTTTACCAAGCAGATTATTTTTTCGCCGGATTTCAAGCGCTTCCAGCATATATTTTTTAAGATAGAGGTATTCACCGCGCAGATAAAAGAAGCCTTTTTTCGCACCAATGGCATAGGCGGCGATCGTCATGCCGTCCAAAATCATATCGGTATGATGAAATAGCAGATAACGATCTTTGAACGTGCCGGGTTCGCCTTCATCGGCATTGCAAACGACATATTTTTTATCACTCTGAGCCGCGCCAGCCAATTGCCATTTGACAGCCGTAGGGAAGCCGGCTCCGCCGCGTCCTCTCAGTCCGGACTCGCGAATGATTCCGATAACTTCGGCGCGGGTGTGATTTAGGGCGGCTTTCAGACCTTCACCAGGTTTTAAATCGTGAGATAGGATCGGACCGCTTTTCCTAACGTCGGAAGGCACGATCTTAGGAAAATCAGATTTTAGAAAATCCCGTCGACAGTCGACAATTATATAGGGAACTTTGTCGGGAGTTACTTTGGCGAAAAGGCGGTCGTTGACCAGCATCGCCGGCCCCTGATCGCACATTCCAAGGCAATTGGTATATTCGAGAGTGAACATTCCGTCTTTGGTGGTTTCGCCGAATTTTATGCCGAGTTCATTCTCGAGTTGGCGGGCGACATTGACTTTTCCGGCTAAATCGCAGGAAATGGTTTGACAGAGACGCAGTACGTATTTACCCTGTTTTTCCTTGCGGCGAAAGAAACTATAGAAACTGGCGACGCCTTCGACTTCAACGGGATGAATTTCGAGAGCGTGAGCGGTTTCCTGCATCACCAGGTCCGGAAGATAACCGTAGGTTTCCTGCAAATCCTGCAAGATCGGCAGAAGAGCTGAGCGGTCATCACCGTAAGTCTTTTTCAGATCGGAAATTTCCTGAATGATTTTAGTACGATCCAATACTTGCATTGGTTTTTTCCTTTTTATTGCAATAGTTGATTGATTCTCTCAAGCAGAACAGAAGGCATAATGGGTTTTTGCTCGAAGACATCGACCGGCACCATTTCTGAATCTTTATCGAAATCCAGGCCGGTGACTTGCCCGACGCTGGTCAGCATCAGGATTGGCACTTTGGCTCTGGCTTTGAGCTCCTGCGCCATAACAAAACCGTCATCTGGTTCCTGCATCATCACATCCAGCACGACCAGATTTGGTTGCTCTTTATCGAATACTTGCATGCCCTCCTGGCGCGAATGGGCTTTGCAGACTTTGTATCCGGCGTTTTCCAGCACGATCGCGACAGCCGATACAAAATCCGGATCGTCGTCAACGATTAAAACTTTTGCCATACAGAATTCCTCCATTAAAATGGTAAATCAGTTGAAAATGAGTGGTTGAGTGAATAGTTACAAATGAAAAAAATGCTCTATGTAATTTGTTTTTACAAAAATCTCCCATGGAAGCGGAGTAGCTGGGCTGAAAATTCATACGGTTGTTACAACTCTCAGAAAATGATATTATTAGCTGTGAGGGTTAGTTTATATTAAGATCTCTAACTGGTAAAAAAGCGCCCAAAGTTAGGTAAAATAAATTAATTTTTAATAAGAAAAATTAAGATTTATCAAAAATAGTGTTTAAGAAAATAATGGTTATATAAGCTCCCGTCTGAATGTTATTAGTCGAGCTGATAATTCCTAATCCATTGCTGGCTATTAACAACTATTTTCTATTTACTGGAAAATCTTTACATTCAATTCCGTGAATGAATTAATAGCAATAATCGATGACGAACCAGATATTCTGCAACTGGTGATTTTACAGTTAAAGAAAAACGGTTTCCGGACGGCCGGTTTTGCCGATGCCGGCGGATTCTATGAATTCCTGAATGAAAAACAACCGGATCTGATCATTCTCGACCTGATGTTGCCTGATATCGATGGCATAGAAATCTGTAAGCATTTGAAAAATAATCCTAAAACCGCTCCGATTCCAATCATTATGCTGACTGCCCGGACTGAAGAACTCGATAAAGTCCTGGGGCTGGAAATCGGCGCCGACGATTATGTCACCAAGCCGTTTTCGCCGCGTGAACTGATTGCGCGGGTGAAAGCCGTTCTGCGGCGTTTGGCGCCCATAGCGCCGGAAAACCTCCTCAAAATTTGCGCTGGCCTAACTCTTGACTTAAAGAAATATGAAGTGCGCGCGAAAGGTCAACCGCTGACTCTTACGGCGACTGAATTCAATATCCTGAAAATCCTGGCTATGAAACCGGGACATGTCTTTTCCCGCGAATACCTGCTCGAACAATTATGGGGAGAAGATAAAATCGTCGTAACCCGCACTATCGATGTGCATATTAAAAATCTGCGAGAAAAACTCGGTGAGTTTGGCACATTAATCCGCAACCTGAGAGGAGTTGGCTATAAGCTCGAACTGTGAAAAAAACCTTTTTCTATAGAATCTTCTGCAGTTATCTCATATTGATAATTAGCATGATGGTATTGATAATAGCATTGTCATATAATGCGGTGCGCAAACAATTCATTGCGATGCAAATCACCGACTTGCGGGATTTAAACGCCAGTTTATCGGTTTCATTGTTATCTGTAATCGATCTGCGTAATAATGATTTGGATCAGTTGACTAAATCGCTCGGAAGCGAAATTCAGGCGCGCATTACAGTCGTTGATACGATCGGAAAAGTACTGGCCGACTCCGAATCCGATCCGCTAACCATGAAAAACCATAGACGCCGCCCGGAAATTGAGCAGGCATTGAGCGGAAATATTGCCCATGCCCGCCGTTTTAGCACGACTGTCGAAAAAAATATGCTCTATGTTGCATCGCCGCTTGTTAAGAACGGTCAGATAGTTGCCGTTGTGCGCACCAGTATTTACCTGAGTCACTTGAACAATCTGTTTCACCAAATTATTAATAGGATTGTTAAAATTTCCCTGCTTGTGATTATAGTTGCTCTTAGTGCGGCTTTTCTGCTGGCGCGTCGTTATTCCAAACCGATTAATCAACTCGTGAGCGCCGCCCGTCAAATTGAGCAGGGGAAACTCGAAACCCGCGTAAATATCCACACCAACGATGAACTCGATGAACTCGCCGAAAGTTTTAATGCGATGACGGCCGAACTAAATCGCCTGCTGACAGATTTCGCTCGTCAGCGTGATGAATTACAGACGATTGTATCAGCAGTGCCGTCTGGTCTGCTTGTGTTGAATGCCGCTGGACGGGTGGCATTTTATAATCGTGAATTTCAGAAAATCGCCACTCAAAAAGAGATCCAGGATAAATACTATTGGGAAATTTTACGCCAGCCGCAGTTCACCGAATTTATCAAAGGCATACAGGAGAATCGCAGTAATCGTACCCAGGAAATTGGCATCGATGATAAAACCTATCTGTGTAGCGCCACAGCGGATACGACCGGCGGTGAAATCGTCCTGATCTTTTCAGACATATCAGAACTGAAAGCTGTTCAGCGCCTGAAACGTGATTTTGTCGTCAATGTATCCCACGAATTGCGCACACCTCTCACAGCGATTAAAGGTTTCGTCGAAACGCTTCAGGAGGAATCGGCTGGCGATGAGCATCGTTACCTTACAATAATCGCCCGCCACACCGAACGCCTGATTAATATCGTCAACGATTTATTGACTCTGTCCGAACTCGAGGAAAAAAATCAAATCGAATACGAGCCGGTTGATCTGGGCGACCTGCTCCCTGATACGGTAAAAATTTTCGAAGAGCATCTTCAGGCAAAAAATTTGGCAATCGAAATTGAAACTGATTCGCCTTTAATTGTTCGGGCCGATCCATTCAAACTTCAGCAGGTTTTGATCAATCTGCTTGATAACGCCATCAAGTACACTGAAAAAGGCAAAGTGACTGTTAAAGCGCATCAGGTTGGAAACGAGGTGCAAATTACCATTGCAGATACCGGATGCGGCATTCCGGCGGAACATTTGTCGCGCATTTTCGAACGCTTTTATGTCGTGGACAAATCGCGTTCGCGCCAGCTCGGCGGCACTGGATTGGGACTGGCGATCGCCAAGCATATCGTGCTTCTCCACAACGGTCATCTCGCAGTCGAGAGTCAGCCAGAGAAGGGCACAATTTTCAAGATAATCCTGCCTTGTGTCAATAAAAAAACTTCTGAAAGTTATTCTTAATATTTTTAGCTTACTGAAGCGATTCTAATAACCTTAAGAAGGTTTGCTCTCCCCCACAGTGTCATTTTGAATCCCCGATAAGATCGGGGTGAGAAATCACGAAGGTTATTTTACTGAGACTAAAGCGATTTCTCGTCTTCCGCCAAGTGGCGGGATCCTCAAAATGACTTGATTGAATACAATCATTCAATCATGCACCCATACATCCATGCAAAAATCTTAACCGAAAATTAACCGTTTGTTCATTTGTTCTTTATATGAATTGCTTAATAATCGGCGTGAAAAAAAATGATATTACAAACAAGAAAGAGGAGAAAAGAATGAAGAAAAGTGATTGGAAAATTAAAACCGTTTTGGCGATGTTCGGCTTTTGCGCCGTAACGCTTCACGCCGGAGAACTCGATCGGCTGGTCAATGAATTGGTTGAGAAAGGCGTTCTCGACGCCGGAAAAGCTCAGGAAATTCTGACCTTGACCGAACAGGAAATGCGGACGGAAATGAATGCCGGAAAATCTGCCGCCATACCGAAATGGATTCAGAATATGGGATTGAAAGGCGATTTCCGTTTCCGCAATCAGTGGGAAGTTGCTGAAGACGATACGGTTTCCCGCATGCGTCAGCGCATCCGCTTCCGGTTGAATGGCGAAGCCGCGGTGACTCAGGGCTTTAAAGTCGGTTTTGGTCTGGCTAGCGGCTCCAGCGATGCGCGTTCAACCAATCAGACTTTGGAGAATGAATTTGCCACCAAGACGATCATGCTCGATTATGCGTATGGCCATTACACACTGCCGAAATATGGCGCTCTGATGCTGGGTAAATTCTACAACAATACCGGAATCTGGGCGCCGACCGATTATATGTGGGATGGCGATATTACTCTGGAGGGTCTGGCGGGCTTATTTAACTACAAAAAGTTTTTTATAAACACCGGTTTTTATATTCTCGACGAAGCCGGTAAAGTCGAAGACGTTATTGCCGATAATCCGCGCATGTTGGTACTTCAACCGGGAGCTGTCTTATCAAAGGAAGACAAATATAGCCTGAAAGTCGCCGCGGCTTATTATCACTTCAATAATGTCAAGGACTATTCCTTTGATAATACCACCAAAACTAATTCATATAATACTTCAGGTGGTAATAAGTATCTCGCGCTCGGTTACAATAACTTTAACCTGGCTGTAGATGCGGCTGTCTATGAAATAATCTTCCCGTATATCGGCGTCAGCTTTGAGATGAACCAGAACCTGGATGCCGAATCCGATACGGCTAACAGCGGCATGGCTTTTGGAGTGGCTTTTGGCGTGAAGAAAATCAGTGACAAAGGTCAGTGGCAGGTAAAGTACATCTATCGTAAACTGGAGAAGGACGCCTGGCTGGATTTCCTACCGGATTCCGATACCTATAGTGGCAAGACCGATATTAAAGGGAGTAAAATCTCTTTACAGTACGGATTGTCAAAAAATGTCACCCTCGGCGTGAATTATTTCATGAACGAGAATCTGAGCGGAACCATAAAACCCGAAAACCTAATTCAAACCGATATTCAATTCAAATTCTAATTAAGAAAGGAACACAAAATGAATAGAATTAATACAATGTTTTTGATGATACTGTTAAGCGGTTCGCTGGCGTTAGCCGGTGGCTCGGCCAAATTACGTGTAGAAGGTTCGACGACCGTTTTGCCGATTGCGCAGTTAGCCGCGGAAGAATTTATGAATGCCAATCCGGATGTGACGATTTCCATCCAAGGCGGCGGTTCCGGTGTTGGCGTTGCCTCGTTAATAGAGGGTACTTGTGACATTGCCGACGCTTCACGCGCCATGAAAGATGATGAGATTAAAAAAGCCGTTGACAAGGGTGTCAACCCGGTCGCTCATGTCGTGGCTATGGACGGAATTGCTGTAATTTTACACCCTACTAATAAGGTCAAGAACCTGACTATTGAACAGATTCGCAAGATCTACACTGGCAAAATTTCGAACTGGAAGGAGGTCGGTGGTGAGGACAAAAAGATTGTGGTTCTTTCGCGCGATTCCGCCAGCGGCACATTCGAAGCCTTCGCCAGCCTGGCTCTCGGCGGTGAAAAAGTCCGGAAAGATGCCCTGATGAACGCCTCAAATCAAGCCATTGCGACGACCGTTGAGAAGACGCCCGGCGCGATTGGTTATATCGGCGCCGGTTATGTATCCAGCAAAGTCAAGGCCGTTACGGTAGAAAGCGTAGTTTGTGTTAAAAAGAATATTCTCACCAAGGCTTATCCGCTTTCCCGTCCGCTTTTCATGTACACCAATGGCAAACCTAAAGGCGCGGTCAAAGATTTTCTTGATTTTATCCTTAGCGAAGAAGGGCAGGCTTTGGTCGAAACTGTCGGCTATGTCGGATTGAAATAATGAACGTAAACATTCCCCACACAGCCCCATGTATGGCATGGCCGGCGTCTGCCGGCCATGCCGCAATTATGTGAACTATTTATGAAACTTAATAATGAAAAGATAATCCGTTCGGCTTTTGGAGGACTGGCATTGGCTTCATTACTGTTCTTAATCGGGATTATCCTGATTTTATTTAAGGAAGGTTTGCCGATCTTTCGCATCATCAATTTATTTGAATTTATCGGTGGCAAAGCCTGGTATCCGACCGCCGATCCGCCTGAATTTGGTATTTTACCATTAATACTGGGAACACTCTGGATAACAGTTGGCGCAATGCTGTTTTGTATTCCGATTGGTATCGGGAGCGCTCTTTTTCTGCACGAAATTGCCAGTTTTCGTCTGCGTTCGATTTTAAAGCCGATAATCGAAATCCTGGCTGGCATTCCGTCGATCGTCTATGGATTTTTCGGAATGGTAATCATTGCGCCTTTTCTGCAAAACCTGCTTGATATTCCGATCGGGCAATGCGCTCTAACCGCCAGCCTGATTCTGGGTATCATGGCGGTTCCGACAGTTTGCAGTTTGGCGGAAGACGCTTTGAGTTTTGTGCCAAAAAGCTTTCGTGAAGCCTCTTTTGCGCTGGGGGCTAATCGTTGGCAAACCTTAACGCGAGTTGTGATTCCAGCCGCCGGCTCGGGAATTTCAACGGCAATTATTCTCGGAATGAGCCGGGTAGTCGGTGAAACCATGACGGTTTTGATGGTGGCTGGCGGGGCGGCGATGATTCCGACGAGTTTCTTCGATCCGGTGCGGCCGATGACCGCGACGATCGCGGCTGAAATGGGCGAAGCGTCGGTCGGCGGTTCGCATTATCATGCCTTGTTTGCTATTGGATTGGTACTTTTTTTGATTACAATGGCTTTCAATATAATTGCGGAATTAATCAGCTGCAATTTTCGCTTGAAATTGGGATTAGGACGATGAAAAGAAGCACCCGTGTCCAGTATCTCGGTTTTGGATTCCTGTATCTGGCGGTTCTGATTTCCGTATTGGCTCTTGGCGCGATCGTCTATTTCATTACAGTTAACGGCATCAAAGTCATCAACTGGGAATTTCTGACGCAAGTGCCGCGACGGGCGATGACGCGCGGAGGAGTCGCGCCGGCGTTAGTTGGGACTTTTTATTTGACGATTAGCGCGATCCTGTTTGCTTTACCGATGGGATTGGCGTGTGCGATTTATCTGACCGAATACAGTCCGAAAAGCGCTATGGTCAATGTCATCCGCATGAGCATTAATAATCTGGCCGGCGTGCCATCGGTGGTTTTTGGTCTTTTCGGATTGACGGTATTCGTCAAGTTTCTCGGATTCGGCGTATCGATTTTGTCTGGCAGTCTGACGCTGGGCATTATGATTCTACCGGGCATTATTTCTGCGGCTCAGGAAGCCTTAATTGCCGTGCCGCAGTCGCTTAGAGAGGCGTCGCTGGCGTTGGGTGCGACTCAGTGGCAGACCATCCGCAAAGTTGTTTTACCGACGGCTCTGCCGGGGATTTTAACCGGTGTAATTTTAAGCATCGGTCGGGCGGCGGGTGAAACCGCGCCGATTATGTTCACAGCGGTGATCTTTTACACGCGCGGCTTCCCGAAATCAATTATGGATGAAGTCATGGCTTTGCCTTATCATATCTATGCTCTGATGACGGAAGGCACTTTTCCGGAGCGTCAGACTATGATTGCTTATGGATGTGCGCTGATCCTTTTATTACTGGTTTTAATGGTTTCGGGACTGGCGATTTATCTTAGACAAAGATCGAGGAAGTATGAACTTACCTGAGGAAATCCGTATCCAAGCGGAAAATATCAATTTTTACTATGGCGAAAAGCAGACGCTGAAGAACGTCAGTATGGCAATTTTCAAAAACCGCGTCACAGCCATTATCGGGCCATCCGGATGCGGCAAATCGACTTTTATCCGCTTACTGAATCGCATGAACGATCTGATCCCGAATACCCGGGTGAAAGGGCGGATAATTCTTGACGGTCAAAATATTTACGATCCGGATGTGGACGTGGTGACTCTGCGTCGCAAAGTCGGAATGGTTTTTCAGAAACCGAATCCCTTCCCGAAAAGTATCCGCGATAATCTCGGTTATGGATTGAAAATTAATGATATCCGCGATGTCAATTTA
>JALOAB010000050.1 GCA_023229045.1 Fidelibacterota bacterium | reverse complement strand
GACCGTAACTTCACAGGAACCATCACCGGCCGGTGCGTTTGGATTGATCGGAGCATATTTTACTGCCAGCGAGCTATCCGTTTCCGCACTATAACGTTCGCCAGGATGATTCTGGGGAGTGACTGACAATACTATGACCGAGCTCGGGAAATCCTGCGGAATTGCAAATTCACAGTAGGAACGAGCTTGCACACCGAAATAATACGTCTTACCATTAACTAGTGGTTCGCCGACATTTGCGACCTTTGGATTTTTATTGATCAGCAGTCTAATATGCCGCGGACCGGTATAAGGTTCAGCGTCCTCGATATCATCGACTCCGAACTTAGCGTATTCAACCGGATCAGCCCCGGAAGCATCAGAATACTGATAGACAGTGTAACCAGTAAAGTTAAAGGTGCCGTCAGTGACTTCCTTATATTCACTTCCGACGACCATTTTTTGACCTACAAGACCATTGGCTACCAGGTCTTCCTGCTCATAAGCTGAACCGTCATCGTTGTATTCCGAGCGTTCATCCCAAGTCAAAACCACTTCATTGAGTAATTCACTTACACTAACGATCGGTGTTTTTGGCGCCGGCGGTAGTTCAAAATTAATTTCGTAAGCTATCTGAGCAATTTCATCGACGGCTTTCAGATAAGTCACACTGTTAAGATTATTCGAGCCGCGCGCTATCAAGCAACCGGCCACGATTTCCTGCACACCGGGTTCCCCAAACTCAGCAACACCATCTCCGTCTGAATCAACCCACGGTTCCATCGTAAATGGACCAGTTGTCATGAAAAATCGCCGATCAGCCGGGTTGGAATCTAACCAACCACTGGATGTTTCAGGATCACCAGAGAACATGAACTTAGTGGGTGGATTGGCCGGATCGGTGCCTACTCCGCCTTCGGTAATCGGAGAACCGTCTCTCCAGAAACCACTCATAAAATTATAGACATCCATACCACTACTGGGATTGCCTTGCGGAGAATCATCATTATTGTAGTAAATGAAGGATGTCATTTTGAGCATTTTCTTACCAGGGAATTCAGATCCATCCGGTAAAGTCACGGTATCCGTTGCGGCTCCATCCACAATCGGCCCCTGAAAGAAGTCGATTCCGACAGCCGGCGGTGCACCGCCATAGTTCTGGTCATTATCGGTCGCATTCCAGCAGTAACCGAGACCGAGAGTAGTATCACAACCCACCTGATCATCACCGGCATTTCCTAAATCGGGATCAGACCAGATGACGAAGTAAGTATCTTCCCAGTTTTTACCGCTTTTATTGACTAGCGTCCATTTGACAAAAATCATATCGCCCATGACATTGGCGCGGTCGAACGCCCAGGCCATTTGATGGACTTCGGCATTTAACTTGTTAGTGCCATATTCAGCATGGTTGGCCAAATCATTCCAGACACTATAGATTGTCTGGTCACCAATCAGGAGTGGATTACCAGTAGCATCTACCGGCGCTCCCTGATCGGTAGGCCAGGTAGCCCAATCGCCAACACCATTGGGTCTTAATTCATACCAACGATACTTGGCGTCCCCTTTGTTATCGGCCACATCCGTTTGTAAAATTAAACCAGGTTGAAATTCAGTCGCAGAGTGTTGCACACCGGCGACGCGAATTTCACCGTCGATTTTAGCCCCGATATATTGTCCAGCGCCGAAAATTGGACTCAGTCCACTGCCTTTCGGCCATTCCAGACCCCAATCGCCTAATACATTATCATAGAACCAGGTGCCATTATTCCTAAAAACACCGTTCATGCGATTGGCATTCATCCAAGCATCGCTGGTCATTGCGGCTTTTTCTAACGCCCGGGGCTGGTTGGCGTACTCAGCGCCCAAAACAAGCGCCGAGATCGTCAACACTATCATCATGATTGAAAATATTCTTTTCATAGATTTTCCTCCAATAGGGTCAATAGTTACTTTCATTGTACACCCACTACAGTTCAAGCATGAGGCCCAGGCGAATCTGTCGCGGCGAGCCATAATTGTTATAATCCATCTCGCGCATCTTCCACAGACTCTTCTGTTCATCGGTCAAACTATTCCAATATGTCTGACCAGCCGATGTCCCCAAATATCCGGTATCGTCAGGTAATCCGGTTGTAATCCAGATATCCGAGACGTTCTCGGTATTCAATAGGTTCAGCACATAGGCATAGGCTGTCAACTGAACACTACCGATGTAGAACTTTTTATCCAGTTTCAGGTCGAGTTTAAAAGACCAGGGGGTTGCCTGTGAATTGACGGCTGACACAGGGGTCTCTGACAGGTTGGTATTGTCATATCGACCGGTAAACGGCATAGTCGGAAAAATTTGCATGAGCGTATACGGCTGACCCGAATTGAAGGAGAACATCAGGTTAGCTCCGGCATTATGTAGAAATGTCGGGCCGTCAGTTTTCCCAAAACGGTAATCAAGATTTACACTGCCGGTATGTCTTTGTTCAAAATCCAGCGGCATTGCGAATTTCGGGAAGTTACCGCGCGCACCACCTTGCCAGGCGATATTGAAATTCGAAGCGGTCGCTGAACCGGTACCGGTAGCAAACTGAAGCTCATAGTTGAATGAGGCTGACAGATTCTTGTAGCGTCTCAGATTGAAAATGATATCCAAGCCTTTGATATTTCCGAAGTCACCGTTGCGACTAAAAGCGATGTTAGTCACATCGGTTGTCACATTCAGTACCTGAATCAAGTCTTCAGTCTCTTTATAGAATGCGGTTAACTGCAAGCTGGCAATATTACCGAGCATCTGCTTAAAACCGATTTCATAAGAGGTCGTCTTGGGTGGCTCAAGATTGGGATTGTCCAGAGTGGTAAAATATCCACCCCGGTTTACAAACGCATCCAGATAGAATGGGCTTAAGTACAAATCTGACAAACTAGGCGCTTGATAGAACTGTCCGTATTGAGCGTGAAAAACGGTCTGATCGGTGACCGGAAAACTGACGCCAAGACGGGGACTAATGTAAGTATGTACTTCAGAATCTTCCACATCCGATTTGTCGAATTGTTCATTACCACCGAACATACCGGTGCCGGATACATAACTGCCATCGGCCGCCCATTCGGCATCCAATTGCTTGAACTGCCAGGCGTTCGGATCGATGCGGTCATACCTTAATCCAAGATTTAAAACTAAATCTCTGAATTCGATTTTATCCTGGATATAACCGCTCATAATGATCGGATGATAAGGAGCTTCATTCTGGTAACCGTCGGTTATCAAACCACTGGCATCTCTGACGACGTCATCCAGGTAACTGCCTTCGTCAACTTCATTGCCATCGATGTCGTAACCGTAGAAACGCACATCCGCTGACTGATATTTCTCAACATCGGACAAATTCGTCTTAGCCATGTAAGCCGGTCCTAAAACCCGATATTCTCTCAAAGTGTGATATTTGTATTCGAATCCGGCTTTGAATGTATGAAATCTACCCATCTGGTGAACGATATCGAAATCAACTCCCCAGTAGGTCGTCCGATTCTTGAAATAATCATCATACTGACAACCAGGCTGGAAGAAATCCGGGCTAATCCGACCCGTATAGGCAACCCCGACGTAAGCGCTATCATCCGGCCAGGGATTCAACCACGGATCGCCGTATTTTTCCAGATCGTCACCAAAAGTTGCATCGTAAATCTTCCGCTGAGTATCAAACCAGTTAAATTTCAGGTCGTAGTAGGTACTCTTTCCAATCGTCTGCGTCAAAGTGGCGTTGAACGAATGCGAATACCGAGTCTCTTCTCCCATGTGATCGGCATCGAAAATCTCAAGCGGAGTTATATTGTTGAGCGTGCGGTTTGTTGAAACATAGCTGGTTTTCAATACCATGTTTTTACCCAACTGAAATTTCAGTTTACCATTCCAGGACCAATCTGAGGTCGAATTGCCTGGAATTCTGGCATTTAACTTATAATTGTGGGTAGTACTATCGATGAAAACAGCGCCGGTATCGTCATACCAGGTATTGGTTTCTAAAAACGTAAACTCCTTCAACCTATCCGGATTCTCAGCCCATCCATAGGAAGGCCAGGCGTCCGCTGAATAGCGACGTGTGGCGCTCACGAAAAAGGTGTGATTGGTTTTCGGAATGAGTGGTCCGCCCAGCGAAGCTACGTACTCATTGTATCCATAGCCATAAGTTCCCAGAATCTTCTTATCGGCTTTCAGAAATCCATCCGTAATAGCCTGGATGGATGCCGAATATTTTTCAGTTCCGGCGTTGGTAGTAATCGCCACAATACCCGACATAGCATCACCATATTCCGCGTTGAAACCACCGGTCTGAACACTCATTTCCTCGATAGCTTCATTAGGCAGATAGGTGTACACGGCATTGTTATAAGGATCGTTAACCAAAACGCCATCGATATACATAGCCGTTTCCGCTGAACGACCACCACGGATGTTCATCGCAGTGCTGTTTTCGGCTTTGACAACCCCAGCCGTACTGGCGGCGATTTCTTGCATGCCTCGTAAAGGCATATTCTGAATTTCATCCGCCGACTTAATGATGTTGGTGTTGGTGGCATCTTTTCTGATCATCGGTCTTTCAGCCGTGACCATTACTTCCTCAAATTCCAACGACGTTTGTTCCATCTCAAAATTTAACTCGGTTGTTAAATCCAGGGATACGACCACGCTATTGTATACCGTCTCTTTATAGCCAATGTAACTTGCCCGCACATTATAAGTACCGACCGGAACATTGAGGATGCTATAATAGCCATCGACATCCGTGGCGGCACCCAGATTATATCCACCGCCGGTCACAATGACGTTTACACCGGCTAAGGGAGAACCTGTGCTCTTATCGACGACTGATCCTGCGATTTTACCCGCGGTTCCCGCGAAGAGAACAATAGGTAGCAACATTGCTAAGAGACAAATCGCTACACGACGTGCCATACTATTCCTCCTTTTTGTTAAAAAAATGATTATTACATTTCACTCACACAATTCCTCACTGCGGGGTAAATGTAAAGATTTTATTTTAGTTTTGTCAAGCTTTTTGTTAAAAGAATCTATTTTTTTGAGCGAACAGGGAGAATTTCATCCACTATTCCGTACTCCAGGGCTTCCTCGCTCGACATAAAATAGTTGCGGTCGGTATCCCGGATTATTTTCTCAAGCGGTTGACCGGTTAGTTCGGCCAATATGCGATTGGTGCTCTCTTTTAAGCGGATAATTTCGCGGGCGTGAATCTCAATGTCGCTGGCCTGTCCCTCAACTCCCCCTAATGGCTGATGTATCATTATGCGGGAATTAGGCAAAGCCTGACGTTTGCCTTTGGCGCCGCTGGCTAGCAGGATCGCCGCCATACTGGCGGCCATGCCGAGACAAATCGTAGCCATTTTCGGTTTGATGTAGTTCATAGTATCCAGAATAGCCATCCCTGAGGTGATCGTACCGCCCGGACTGTTTATATATAAAAAAATATCCTTGCCCGCATCTTCAGCCGCTAAAAATAGTAACTGCGCGATTATCAGATTAGCCACATGATCATCGATCGGCGAACCCAAAAAGATGATGCGTTCCTTTAATAAGCGCGAATAAATATCATACGACCGCTCTCCGCGTCCGGTCTGCTCGATAACAAACGGAATATATGCCTGCGCTTTAGTCTCCATAATCGCCTCCTTTTAACGCAACGATTCGGTATGGATAGTGGTTTTCTTCTCCTTAACGAATTTTCGAATATGCTCCATTACTTTTCGATCAACCAGGTCCATCTTGAGGTCCAGTCTGTTTCGTGGTTGACGATAGTACTGTTTGGCAGGTTCAATCTGGTTTTCCGGTAAATCTTTCATAATCAGATCGATCCCGGCCTGGATTTCATCCTCACCTACTTTAATATCTTCCTGTTTTTCTATGGCACGCTGGATCAGATACCAGCGGATATTTTTCTCGGCAATTGGTCGATATTCGTCTCTGACTTTGGCTTCGTCGATGGATTTGTTCCGGGAGGATTCTTTCATTCTTTCCAGCACTCTGTCAAGATAGTAATTAATCCGATGAGATGGAATGTCAAATTTGGTATTTTCGATAAAATAATCGGTAATCGCCTGGTTAGCTTCGTCCTGAGCCTGATGCTCCCATTTATGTTGCAGGTTTTCAGTAATGCGTTGACGAAATTCCGCCACGGTCTGCACATCCTTCATCTGCCCTTTTACCAATTCATCAGTCAGTTCGGGTAAGGTGTGTTTTTCGACCCGCTTGACTTCAACTCGGTATTTAAGCGGTTCGCCCGTTGAGGATTTTACGTTAAGGTTAATGTTGTCGCCGGCTTTGGCACCAATGAAATTCGCGGCTTTTTTATCGCCGAAAATGCCTTCGCCGACTTTGATCAGACGATCAGGCAGTCGTTTGCCGATTTGCGGCAGACCGGTTTCATCCAGCGCCTGAAGATCGCCCAGAATGTAATGACCTTCCTGGGCTCCGTCAGTTATTTCCTGAACTTCAGCCTGGTTTTCCAGAAAATCCTCGATATAATGATCGACCGTCGCCAGATCGACAACATATTCCTTACGGTTTATTTTGATGCCTTTTTTGTAATCAGGAAGAGTAATTTCGGGATCGTTCTCCACTTTAATTGTATAAATGAAGGGTTTATTCTCATCGAAATCCAGGTCGACAACATGCATATCGAGGTAGTCGTCGATTCCGGCTTCTTTCAGCGCCTGCTGATGAGTTTTGTCAATCACCTGGTTACTGAATTTTAACAAAATGTTAGGCTTGAGCATCCGCTTCGCCAGACCTTCCGGCACTTTACCCTTCCGGAAACCATCCACCTTCAAATCGCGGCGGAGTTCGTCGAATACTGCCCCATAATCGGCGGCGATTTCATCCCAGTCAACCGATACTTTAATCGTTTTTTCGACCGCTCCGTTATCTATCAGTTCTGCTTTCATTAATGTTCCTTACTTTGTATTTCTGTAATCAAGTGCCGCGGGCGAGATTTGAACTCGCACCCCTATTCAGGACTGGATCCTAAGTCCAGCGCGTCTGCCAATTCCGCCACCGCGGCTCAAAAAACTTACAAATTTAACCGTCAATGGGCGATTTTCCAAAGTGATTGATAATGCTAAACGGGCGACAATCCGCGGCTTTTATTCACTCGTTAAAAGTGTTCTATGAGATAGAACGCGATTAATAATATGAATCTTAAAATCTTTTAACAAATCCACCGATCATTGGCCGGCGCCGTGACAATGTTTGTATTTTTTACCGCTCCCGCAAGGGCAAGGATCGTTGCGACCAACTTTAGCCTCAACCCTGATCGGGCGGATTTTCGCCGGCTGACCATCGCTGGTCTGAAAGCGGTTCTGTTCGGGATTTTCGGACTGCATGCCGGGCATAAAACCCATTCCATCCGATTCCTGATGCATCAACCGAATAGAGGAAGGCCGGCGAACCTGACGACTTTCGGGTTGCGGTCCACCGATTTGAGCCCGGAAACAGAGCCGCAGGGTTTGCTGATTCATATCGCTTATCATCTGGACAAACGCATTGAAAGCTTCGCCTTTATATTCCAGCAGGGGATCCTTTTGACCGTAAGCCCGCCAGTTGATGCCTTCTTTAAGTTGATCCATAGCGTAGAGATGGTCGCGCCATTTTTCATCGATCGTTCGCAACATTATGAAGCGTTCGAGGAAGCGGACTTGATCAGCGCCAAAGACTTTTTCTTTGCGCTCGTAATATTGCTTGGCTTGTTCGAGGACAGCCTGTTTGATAGACTCGGCAGTAAACTCGGATAATTCCTCAGGAGCTAAATCGATTCCTAGGCCGGTAGTGAGGTCCATTCGCAATGCCGCCCAGTTCCATTCATCGGAGGATTTAGCCTCATTGCCATATTTTACGACCAGATCGGTAGCCCATTCTTCGAGAATATCAAATAATTCGCCTTTGGGGTCGCTACCTTTCAGCGCATAATTGCGGCGATCGTAGACGATTTCACGTTGATGATTCATCACATCGTCGTATTCGAGGAGATGTTTGCGGATGCCGAAATTGCGTTCTTCGACCCGTTTCTGAGCGCGTTCGATCGAGCGCGTCACCATCGGATGAGTAATGACCTGCCCCTCTTCGATTCCAAGCCGATCCATAATTGAGGCGATGCGTTCGCTATTAAAAAGCCGCATGAGGTCATCCTCAAGCGAGAGAAAAAAACGGGAAGAGCCGGGGTCGCCCTGTCGTCCGCTTCGCCCGCGTAACTGCAGATCGATCCGGCGTGATTCATGACGCTCCGTTCCGATGATATAAAGACCACCCTGTTCAACAACGCCTTGCCCTAATTTGATATCAGTACCACGTCCTGCCATGTTAGTCGCGATCGTCACGGCGCCGCGTTCACCGGCACGCGTAACGATTTCCGCTTCGCGCTTGTGATGCTTGGCATTTAAAACATTATGCGGAATGCCGCGCCGTTTTAACATGCGGCTGATCGTTTCCGAGACCTCGACGCTTATGGTACCGACCAGAACCGGTTGACCGCGCCGGAAAGAAGTTTCGATTTCGTCGATAATTGCATTGTACTTTTCGCGGCGGGTTTTATAGATCTGATCTTCGTAATCCTTACGAACGCAGGCTTTGTTGGTCGGAATAACGACCACATCCAATTTGTAAATATCAGAAAATTCGGCGGCTTCGGTGGCGGCCGTACCGGTCATTCCGGCTAATTTATCGTACATCCGGAAGTAATTTTGCAGGGTAATCGTGGCAAATGTCTGGGTCTCGGCTTCGACCTTGACCTTCTCCTTGGCTTCGATCGCCTGATGCAATCCGTCACTGTAACGCCGCCCGGGCAAAATCCGACCGGTGAATTCATCCACGATCAGGACTTTACCATCCTGAATGACATATTCAACATCCTTTTCATATAATGTATAGGCTCTTAATAATTGGGAAATATTATGGTATCGGTCGGAGATTTCGGAATGCCGACTGTCGAATTCCATTTTACGTTTCTCTTTTTCAAGCTCGTCTATTTCGGAATCTTCGTCTATTTTAACGAATTCCTCAGCCAGATCGGGAATGACCAATTCATTAAGCTCGATTCCAAGTAAAGAGGCTAACTTTTCTTCGCCGGTGGGCGTCAGAGTAATACTGTGATTCTTTTCATCAATAAAATAGAACAAATCCTTGAAAAATTCGTCCTGGCTCATCGACGTGCCGGTCTTGGCATTCGTCAGCAGAAGAAATTCTTTTTCGCCGCTTTGCAGGAGCTTTTGGTAGCCGGGTTCTTCCAGTAATTTGCGCAGACGCCGGTTTTTAGGCATGCCCTGCGATATGATGTACAATTGACGCCCATATTCGGCAGTGTCTTTTTCCGAAATGCTTTCCGGCGCATCCGGGAAGCGACTCAGCATCTCCGTAACTTTCTCGCGCTGGTAACGTACAATCGTGCTGACCGCCGGATTGAGCTCGTCAAATTTTTCATGCCGCGAACTCTGCACCGGACCGGATATTATCAGCGGCGTGCGGGCTTCATCGATCAAAATATTATCGACTTCATCGACAATTGCATAATAATAACCGGGTTGAACCTGCTCTTCAGCCGAAAGCGCCATATTGTCGCGCAGATAATCGAAGCCGAACTCGTTATTCGTGCCGTAAGTGATGTCACAGGCATAGATATTTTTACGTTCTTCGGAATCCATGGAATTCAGGATGCACCCGACTGTCAAGCCGAGTTCGGTATAAATCCGCCCCATCCATTCACTGTCACGCTGGGCCAGGTAATCATTGACCGTCACGATATGAACGCCGCGCCCGGTAAGAGCATTTAAGTAAACTGGCATGGTAGCGACCAGGGTCTTGCCTTCGCCGGTTTTCATCTCGGCGATCTTACCCTGATGCAGGACGATTCCACCGATCAACTGGACATCGTAGGGAATCATATCCCAGACAATTTTTTGTTCGGTAACCATCCATTCCTGCCCAACCAGGCGTCGGCATACTTCTTTTACCATTGCAAAAGATTCGGGCAGGATTTGCTCGAGCGCGGTCTGTTCGGCTTCCAACACATATTTTTTTAATTCGTCGGACGTCATGCCGGACTGTTCGGCCTCAAGGCGGGCAGTCTCGCGAGCATTCTGAACAAGGCTTTTTAATTCGATGGTTCGTTCGCGTAGCTTTTCAATCGGCTGATCAGCCAAGGTCGCATAAACCCGATTGATCTCAGCCACCAGCGGCATTATTTTTTTTATTTCTCTATCGGAAGAGGTTCCGAATATGGATGTTAAAAATGAAATTATGCCCATCTTACTTTCTATAATTTAATTATCGACATTATATTCAAATTTTGTCGGATCGACCGAAAATTATTCGGCTTTACCTACCGGATTGGCTTCAGACCGGTTTAATTTGAAAGTTATGGAATCGCCGATCTGATGTAAAACGGCATCCAGAATACCATTGACGAAGGCACTGCTGTCATCGGTGGAATATCTTTTGGCAATTTCAATAGCTTCGGAAATGGATACTTTCGGAGGTATGTCGTCAAAATACTTGAATTCGCAAATCGCCATGCGAATTATCAGACGGTCGATGATCGCAATCCGTTCAAAATCCCAATTTTCCGATTTATCCTGGATAAATTTATCCAACTCGTCCCGGTGAAGAGCCGCCGCCATAAATAATTCTTTAGTGAAGACCTTCAACTCCCCCTGCAGATCGGATTCTTCGATCACATCCTCAACAACCTGTGCCAGAGGGTATCCGGTCAACTCTTCGGCATACAGCGCCTGAAGGGCTAATTCTCGTGCGGCGCGTCTCTCTCTCATCGTACCTATCAATCCTTAACCATTACAAATAACAACGGCGGAATTTAATGTATTTTTGCGTGAATATACAATTTTTATCACAGGAAAATATTACGTTGGATTGCTCCGCGAGAGCGCCTGCGGCACGTTAACAATTTTGACGCACGCAACCACCAGGTTGCGGATTCCTTCCTGATCTCGTTCGTAAAAGGATTTGATAGGGAGTGCATTGAGAGCGTCAATGCGCGCAATCGGAAGATTGCGGTTTCTTTCCTCAGTACCTTCGGAAATGTGCCAATGCTGTTGGCACACTCCGATATTGATCCTTGATCATCTCAGACTCAAAAC
>JALOAB010000049.1 GCA_023229045.1 Fidelibacterota bacterium | reverse complement strand
CAACTGGCGTAAAATCCGGATTGCCCTGGTGGTTCAGCATCATCCAACCCTGCCTTACACATTTTATTACGGATGCGGAATAAACCTTTAATTGGATTCATTTTCGGCTGTCTGATAACGGGGATTGCCTGCAACCTGGCATTCGGTCAGAGCAATCTCCCGGCCGATCTTTCGGATAGCTATTTCACCGATGACGAATTGGATATTGACGAATTGCAGGAATTAATCTATGCTTATCAGGATAATCCACTGCTCTGGGAAACCTGCAAGGTAAAAGACCTGCGGATTCTCCCGTTGAGTGATCATCTTAAAAGCCGACTGATTGATCTGAAGCGTCGCCATCCAAAATATCTGAAATGGCAGGTTCTTCAATCGGACAGCCTTTTTAACTTCGCCGAACTTGATGCTATCCGACTCTTTATCAATTTCGAAAAAGCATACGCCAAATCCGGCCAGATGTTGCACTATATTTCTCTGCGGAAGCAGGAAAACGCCACTAATTTACAGAAATCTCTCCAAAGAGTACGTTACAATACCCGTCAGGGCTGGTTTGGCGGCCTGGTTCTGGAAAACGACCGCGACGAACCTCGAATCTGGGACTATCGCAATTTCAGTTTGCGCTCGCCGCAATATTTTAACCGACTCGACCTGTGGGGCGGCGCCTATCGTCTGCAATGGGGACAGGGTTTGCTGTTCTCCAACAATCTGATGAGCGGTCGCAGTACCAATGTTGTCGGAAATCTGAACCCCTCGCGGGCGGGCTTCGGCAATTATCTGGGCGCCGATGAAAACCGTTATCTGTTCGGTGTTGCCGCAAAATTGTCAATAGCGCATTTTAACCTGTATCAATTTTATTCACGTCATTTTCTGGATGCCAGTGTTAATCAAAACGGAATTGTCACCAACCTGCGCTCGGATGGCCTGCATATCAGTTCATCCCAGTTGCAGGCTAAGGACGCATTAACCGAAAAATTGGCCGGTGTTAGCCTGATGGGGGAGTGGCGTAGCGGTTCGGCGGGAATTTTAGTATACACGGCCGATTATTCGCGTGGAATGGAAGCTCTTTACGGGCATCAAACTATCAGCGGCGTCTCCTTTTTACATAATTGCGAATTGCAAGACTGGGCGATAAGCGGCGAAATCGCTGTGCAAAACAACGGAAGCCAGGCTATCGTCGAGAATTTTAGTCTCTACCTGGATCAATTAAGTCTGGGCGCCGGCTGGCGCTATTTTTCACCGGATTTCTTTGCTCCGCTGGGCAGTCCATTCAAAAAATTCGGCGGCACGCCTGCTAACGAAAGTGGATTTTACTCCGGCCTGAAGATAAAATTGCCTGACCGCTGGTATTGCGGAGCCTATGTCGATTTTTTCCGCGAGATCGAGGGTTCGCGAACCGGCACTCCCGCTCAAAATGGCATGGAAGCGCTGTTCGGCGTCAGTCATTCAGCCAAAGCCGGCGGTATTTTCGAAGTCTGGTACAAAACCACACGCTATTATCACGTCGCTCTCAACTCCAAACCGCGTGATTACCAACTCAAATTCCATCTGAGGCATTCGTTCAATCCTAAATTTACAGGAGAAATCCGGGCAACTATTAGATGGCATGATTCCACTAATTTCGCCGAGAGCGGACAGGCGGTCGGATTGGTCGGGCGGATGGGAATTGCGAAAAACACCCGGCTGGTAACCGGGCTGACGCACTTTTATGTAAAAACCTCCGACCTGATTGTCTATTTCTATGAACCCGGATTGCCCGCGCAGTTTAATCTGAATAATTTGACCGGAACCGGTCGGCGCTATTTTCTTATAATCACCCAACGGATTGGTCAATCCTGCGAATTAGCCGGGGCCTTACGCGTACGGATAAGAAGCCCCATTTCGAATGATGATCCTAACTTCGAGATTTCCGGCGATCTGCAATTGACCTTTGATTTATGACGCAGAAGTGCGTAATTTCACGCCGACTTTGAAGATATTTAAGTTTCACATTTTCATTCTGCTTCTGTTCCTTTTCCAGAGTGTTCTGCTTTCACAGCAACTCATTTTACAATCACCTCCACCAAAACCTAATACCAATATCCAGACTATAAACATCTCCGATTGTGCCTTCTTTTCGCTAAATGACTTTGCCCGCGCGCTCGGACTCAGAACATACAATAATCCTGAAACCGGCAAGATAGTTATCTTTTTCCCCGGCAAAACGGTTAAAGTTACCGTCCATAGCACTTTTGTAATGTTCGACAACCGCATGACGCAAATGTCGCAAAGGGCGATTTTGGTCAACCGTGATGATATTTTCGTGCCGCTGTACTCATTTATGGATTTACTGAAACAATCCATTCTGCCGGATTTGCAGTATTATCTCGCCGATGGCGAATATAAATACAAACTGTCCGAATCATCTGCGGCGCCTGCTATATCCAGAGAAACATTCTCGACGACTGACCGCGGATTCATTTCCGATATTCAATTCGCGGAACGCGGTAATGGTTTAACGATGAAGATTTCGACTAACAAAGCTTTTAAAAACTCGGATTTTTCCTCATTCTTCCGGGGTGATGAATGGTTTTATTTGACGATCCTCGGTGCGACCTGTGATTCCGCGATGCTTTCTTGTCTCAACCCGGCTCCTTTGGTAGCTGTGTTGGAAGCTATACCAATAGGAAATTCGGTTCAAATCGCCTTGAAACTGAAACGCAAATACGAAAAAGCCAGCGTCTATTACGATGAGCGTACCGGTAAGATTCTGGTGGCTTTAAATCTGCCGCTGAACAGCGCAACTTTAAAGAAAATCGAAGAGGTAAAAAACACCTGGATAATGGACACCATCGTGATCGATGCCGGTCACGGCGGCAAGGATCCCGGAGCGCCTGGCAGTTGGGGATATAAGCACGAGAAGGACATCGTGCTTGACATTGCTTTGCGTTTGGGGCGATTATTGGAGCGCCGCAAGGATATAAAAGTTGTCTACACCCGAAAAACCGATGAATTTATTCCGCTCTGGAAACGGACCCGAATTGCCAATGACGTTTCCGGCAAGCTCTTTATCAGTTTGCATATCAACGCACTGCCAAAAAGTAAACGCGGCAGTGCCGAAGGCATCGAATTATATCTCCAAAATCCGACCATCCGAACCCAGGAATCCATTGAGGTCGCCCGCCTGGAAAATGAGGTCATCCAGATGGAAACCGGAGAAGATAAGGCTAAATATAAAGATTACGACAATCCTTCGCATATCCTGGCCAATCTTGTCTTCAATACCTATTTACACGATAGTGAGAAATTCGCAGAAATATTATCACGTCACATTTCGAATGAGGTTCCCCAAAAAAACCGGGGCGTCAAACAGGCGAACCTCTTTGTACTGGTAGGCGCCTCGATGCCCAATTTGTTGTGCGAACTGGGCTATAACGACAACCGCGCTGATGCTAAAAAATTGAGTGACCCGGTTCATCGCCAAAAAATCGCCCTGGCGCTCTATAAAAGTATCATAGAATTCAAGGAGTATTGTGACAAATCAGTGGCTCAAAATAAATAGTAAGCGGAATTTGCCAATCGGCGTTTTCGATTCCGGTCTTGGCGGCTTGACCGTCGTCAAACAACTAATTCGGCAATTACCTCGGGAACAGATAATCTACTTCGGTGATACGGCGCGAGTGCCTTATGGAAATAAAAGCGCTGAGACAGTGCAGAAATTTTCCCTGCAAATTGCCAACTTTCTGGCCGCGCGGGGTGTCAAAATGATTGTAGTCGCCTGTAATACCGCTTCAAGTTTTGCGCTGGAAATGCTTCAAACACGCTTTGATTTGCCGGTTATCGGTGTAATTGAACCGGGAGTTCGTTCGGCGCTGGTCGCTTCGCCCGGCAAGAAGATTGGGGTCATTGGCACTACCGGTACTATCAATTCCGGTAAATACATCCATTTATTGCTTGCCGCCGACAGCTCCGCTGAGGTATTTACCCAGGCCTGTCCGCTCTTTGTGCCACTGGTCGAAGAGGGTTGGGAAGCTTCGCCGATTACGGAAATGGTGGCGCGTGAGTACCTGCAAAAACTTTCGCCCCAGATCGATACGCTTATTCTTGGCTGTACTCATTATCCCATTATAAAAAACGTCATTCAAAAAGTTGTTGATGGCAATATTCGGATCATAGATACAGCTGTGGAAACCGCCAATCAGGTACGTCAGATTCTGACTCAATATGCACTTCTAAGCGATCTGCAGAAACCACCGAAACACCAATATTACGTCAGCGACCTGCCGCAGAAATTTGAGGAAATCGCAGAACGATTTCTGGGCGAACCTATCGTTAATGTCGAACGGGTCCATTCCGAAGACCTCTTCTAATGAAATCTTCCCGAGAAGCCGCTGATCTGCGGGCCGATCTGAGTTATCTCTATTCCCTAAACAATCGCGGCATCAAGCCCGGCCTGTCGCGTATCCAAAAACTGCTGGCGGCAATCGGCAATCCGCAAAATGCCTATAAAATAGTTCATATTGCCGGCACTAACGGAAAAGGTTCTACATGCGCCATTATTGCCAGTATTTTACGGTCGGCTGGTTTGCGGGTGGGACTATACACTTCGCCCCATCTGTTGCGTTTCAACGAGCGAATTCGGGTCGATGACCTTGAAATTGGCGACCGCCAAATCGCCCAATTTATCAGGCACTGGCGGAAAACGATCGATGAGCTGGACTGCTCTTTCTTTGAAGCGACTACGGCCCTGGCTTTTGATTATTTTAAAAAGCAAAAAGCGGAGTACGTGGTCCTGGAAACCGGCATGGGAGGGCGTTTTGACGCTACCAATGTTGTCCAACCGGAAGTGACCGTGATTACACCGGTCGCCCGCGATCATCAGGAGTTTCTTGGCAGGCGTTTACATCAGATTGCTTTTGAAAAAGCCGGCATTGTTAAAAGCGGCGCTCCCTGCATCGTAGCCCACCAAACCGCTCAAGTATGTAAATACTTAACTGCTGAAATCAGGGCTCGCGCTGGCGATTTATACTACGCAGTCGATCAATGTCGCATCAAAGCAACCCGCGCCTTTGCGGATTATCAGGAACTGAATCTTTCCATTGGCAATTTTACAATTGAAAGGGTGACCTTTCCCCTGATCGGCGCTCATCAACTGGTTAATCTGCAGGCGGCTGTCACGGCGGTTACGTTTATAAAAAATATTACTATCACTACTGATATTCTGAGAAAGGGGATCGCCGCAGTAATTTGGCCGGGGCGCCTGCAAATCCTGCATCGCAATCCTTTAATCTACTATGATGTTGGGCATAATCAGCATGGCATACAACAGGCAGTCCGAACGCTCCTAAAAACATTCCCGGATCAACCAATCCATTTATTACTCGCGCTGGGAACACAGAAAAACTATAATCAAATCGGAAAAATCATTCGGCCACTGGGCGGGACGGTTTGTCTAACTGAAATTCCGGATCACCCTTCGGTATCCGCAGAATCATTAGCCAACAGCATCCGGAAAGCAATCCCATTAAACCGCATTTACGTCGAAAAGCACCTGTCAGTATTACTTAATATTCTGAGCCGCAAACTGCAAACCAATGAACTGTTGCTGATAATTGGAAGTCATTATCTGGCGCCAACTGTTTTACCTTTTTATGCTTTGCGTCACTCGGTATAAAAATTATATTTGACATCTGATGCTGACTGTTTAAATTAACGTCACTTATTAACGATATACCGCTTTTATTGACCTACCTGTATTAAACAATCGACACGTGTAAAACCTTAAAAAAGGAAAAACTATGGAAAATGAGTGGACTATTGCATCTCTGCAAGCCATGAAAATCAAGGAGTTGACTGACCTGGCTATTCGGCTGGAAATCCCGGAGACGACCGGTCTGAAAAAACTTGACCTGATTCATAAAATCCTTGAAACCAGCGCTCAGAAAGAAGGCAAAATATTTGCTCGCGGCGTATTGCAGGTTATGGATGAAGGTTTTGGCTTTCTGCGCTCCGAAGAATTGAGTTACCTGCCCGGCCCCGACGACGTATATATTTCACCCTCTCAAATCAAACGGTTTGGCCTGCGTACCGGCCATATTGTTTCCGGCCAGATTCGCCCGCCAAAAGATAATGAGCGTTTCTTTGCCCTGCTCCGCGTGGATGCCGTCAATATGATGGATCCCGAAGAGGTCAAGGCTCGTAAAATTTTTGATTCTCTGACCCCTTTATATCCGCAAAGTCGCATCCAGCTGGAGACCGATTACAAGAATATCTCCATGCGCATTATGGACTTACTCTGCCCGATCGGCAAAGGCCAGAGAGGATTGATCGTGGCCCAACCTAAAACCGGCAAGACAACCCTGCTCCAGCAAATCGCCAATAGTATCACTACCAATCATCCTGAAATTACCTTGATGGTACTGCTGATTGACGAGCGCCCGGAAGAAGTAACCGATATGGAACGCTCGGTCAAGGCTGAGGTGGTAAGTTCGACTTTTGATGAACCGCCGGAACGCCACGTACAGGTAGCTGATATGGTACTGGAAAAAGCCAAGCGCATGGTCGAACTCGGTTATCACGTCGTTATTCTGCTGGACAGTATTACCCGTCTCGGTCGGGCGCATAATGCAGTCGTGCCGCATAGCGGCAAAATTCTGTCCGGCGGTATCGATGCCAATGCTCTTCATCGCCCGAAACGCTTCTTTGGTTCGGCCCGGAATATTGAAGGCGGCGGTAGTTTGACTATCATTGCCACCGCTCTGATCGATACCGGCTCGCGCATGGATGACGTTATTTTCGAAGAATTTAAAGGCACCGGCAACATGGAGCTGGTTCTGGATCGCCGACTCAGTGACCGACGCGTTTTTCCATCGATGGATGTCAATCGCTCCGGCACCCGTAAAGAGGAGCTCCTGCTATCGGCGGCGGAACTGGCGCGGGTCTGGATTCTGCGGAAGTTGTTAAGCGAAATGACGCCCATTGAAGCTATGGAATTCCTGATCGATCGCATGAATCGCAGTAAGAGCAACCGCGAGTTTCTAAAATCAATGAACCAATAGAAAACCTGCAAAACAGGAACCTTTAGCATGACAAATCAGTCGGCTGTTGGAGTTTCGACTTAAGTTCGCCGGATGTATTGACATTCTGGGCTTAAATAACTTAAATTTGACGGCTTTTTTAATCAACGATCTTTTTGCGGACCCGCTTCGGGGCTACTAACCTCCTGCGGGAGTATTATAGATGGTGAGTGTAGCTCAGTTTGGCAGAGCGACAGGTTGTGGCCCTGTTGGCCGCGGGTTCAAGTCCCGTCACTCACCCGCTCTTTCTCTTCAAAATGGCGCTATCGTCTAGTGGTTAGGACATCACGCTTTCAATGTGGTAACCGGAGTTCAATTCTCCGTAGCGCTACAAATACCATATCCAAATAAAATTAATGGCTTTAATAAACCTCATTGAGAGTATTTAATCGGCCGATATCTCGATTTATTTGTTGAAATTAATTAAAAAAGGGCGTATAATTTTACCGGAATGAAACAATACGGATTATCGAAACTTCCCCTAACCCAATCTTAGTCGCAATGGTATCTGCAGATAAAAATAAACAGCCTTCCGTGTTAGCGAAATTGATTTCCGTGATTTTGCACCCTTTTATTATCGCGACTGTGACTTATGCCCTGATCATCGGCAATTCAAACGCAATCGGCCGTTCAGATAAATTCACCTATTTCGGGATGGCCTTAATCGCGGTTATAATCATTCCGCTGTTGTCAGTTCTCAGACTTAAAAAACGGGGCGAAACGGTTAGTCTGGATGTACCCGAGCGGAGCAAGCGCATTAATCCCTTTCTGGTCAGTATTGTTGGTTATTTTGGCGTCTGGCTATTATTTAAAATTATGCATGCCCCGCGCGAAATTTCATTGCTGATGTGGTGTTACGGGATTAATACACTTGTCGCTACCATCATTACTCGTTATTGGAAGATCAGTGTCCATGGGATTGCGCTGGGCGGCCCGATTGTAGCGCTGGCTTATCTGGTTTCACCGGCATTTTATTGGGGAATATTAACCGCGCCGTTGATGGTTTATTCGCGGGTCGAATTACGAGCCCATACAATTGCCCAGGTAATTACTGGTTTTCTTCTGGGATTTTTCTTAACCTTGTTTCAATTTGAAAGCGTTTTATGAAGAAAAATGACATCCTGGCGATTATCCTTGGCGGGGGGAAGGGTACTCGTCTTTACCCATTGACAAAGTATCGGGCTAAACCGGCGGTGCCTTTCGGCGGCAAATTCAGAATAATCGACGTCTCGATTAGCAATTGTCTTAATAGTGGAATCAATAAAATCTTTATCCTGACCCAGTTTAACACCCATTCGCTTCACCGGCATATTTACGGAACGTACCGTACGAGCCCTTTCAGTAATGGATTCGTTGATATATTGGCGGCCCAGCAAACAATGGAAAATACCGACTGGTACCAGGGCACTGCTGATGCAGTTCGGAAAAACCTTCCGTTTATCACCGAAATCAACGCGGCTTATACCATGATCCTCTCCGGAGATCATCTTTATCGCATGGATTACCGTCTTTTTCTGGAACACCACATACATAATCAGGCTGAAATCACGGTGGCCGTCAAGCCGGTTTCACGCCAGGATGCAGATCAGTTTGGGATTATTCAGATAGATCAAAAATGTCGCATTGTACGGTTTGTCGAAAAACCCGGCCCGGATTTACTAAATGGACTGCAGTCGCCCGGTTTGCCTGAAGAAACTCCGTTTCTGGCTTCGATGGGTATATATATTTTCGCTACCGATACGCTCTTGAAAATTCTCGAACTTAATCCAAGTGATGACTTCGGTAAACATATTATTCCGGATGCGATCGCCAAGTCCAATGTCTGCGCTTATCTATTCGATGGTTACTGGCGCGATATCGGAACCATAGAATCGTTTTTTAATGCCAATCTGGAACTGGCTACGCTTCATCCACCCTTTCCGATGTATCTCGAACATGCTCCGGTTTATACGCGGGCTCGATCTTTGCCGGCTTCTCGTTTGAAGGATTCTCGCCTGAGTCAAACCATGCTGGCGGATGGGTGCTATATTGCCGAGAGTCGCATCAGCAATTCCGTGCTCGGCATCCGGACTATTATCAGGCAGGGCGCTACGATCGATAAATGTGTCATTATGGGAGCTGATTATTTCGAACAGAATCGACCGGAAGGATTGCCGCCATTAGGTATCGGCCGCAACTGCATCTTGAAGAATGCGATCATCGACAAAAATGCCCGGATTTGCCAAAATGTCCAGATTATCAACCGGGATAATCTCAGTGAATTTGAAAGTGAAATGTATTCGATCCGGGATGGAATCGTCGTCATTCCGAAGAACAGTGTAATCCCGGAGGGAATGATCATTTAAAAGGAACCCGTAATGTTTAAACCTTACGATCCAAAACAGGTCCCGCTTTTTCCCGATCTTTTCGAAGATGTTTATCTCCCACCGATTACCACTTTGCCGGGATTTGAACAGGAAATCGAAAATTTTATCAAACTGGCTGATTTCGGAGCCCTGCTCGACCTCACTTTTCAGGGTCTCGAAAAAACCTATTCGCTTCGTCTGAGCGAACTACAAATTCCGGAAGCGCTGATCCTTGAAAATGCCCGGACCGAATCACCGGTTTTTAACCTTTTCCCTACCGATTATTTTCGTCGTCTCCAGCGTTTTCGTTACGAAATCAAAGCCTTTTTCAACAAACACAACAGCCTCAAAGCGCCTAACGGTTACTTTTTATTCCGAACCCATTTTCATCACTGGGAAAATTACCGGAGTCAGTTTTATGAAAACCTGGTCCATTACCTGCAATCCGGCATCGGGGTCCAGCGTTATCGTAACTTTTTTGAAACCTGTTTCCAGTCCGGCGTGGATTGGCTGATAGCCCAATTGCGCCCGGCTCATTCTTATCTATCCCAATTTTACAATCCGCGCGATCTCGATCAGCGGCGTAAAACTTTTCAGAAATCCGGAACGACCCTGGCCCAATTGACTCCTGAAGATCCTGAATACTTACTAAATTGTATCGTTCTGAAAACCCTGCACATCCCAACCACTCTTGGTCAGTACATTAAAGGACTCGCTATTATATCGACTTTTAAAACCATTCATCTTAATTACATGAAAGACGTTAAAATCGAAACCCTGCGGGATATTAAAAATCTCCTTGAATCGATCAATCGCAAAACAACCTAATGAACTTTTTCTCATCAGATTACAAGCATGCGGCCGATGAAATGGTCGCCGAGCAGATTTACGCCCGCAACATTCGGGATCCGCAGATATTGGAAGCCTTTCGGCAGATCCCGCGCCAACTTTTCGTTGACGTCAGCCAGAAAAAATTAGCCTACAGCGACCAGCCCTTACCGATCGGATTTGGGCAAACCATCTCCCAGCCTTACGTTGTGGCCTACATGATCGACGCCATGCAAATTGACAAATCGGCCTGGGTTCTGGAGGTCGGCACCGGGAGTGGCTATGAAACCGCCATTCTGGCGCGACTGGCCGGTAATGTATTCACGGTCGAGCGCATCAGCGAGCTCTCCCTGCGTGCCCAAGAAGTAATTGCGCAGATCGGATTGTCAAATATCGAATTCCGAATCGGGGACGGCTGTCTGGGTTGGCAGGAAAAGGCCCCCTTCAGCCATATCGTTGTTACCGCCGCCAGTCCCGAAATTCCAACGGCCCTGATCGATCAACTCGCCCTCGGTGGCAAATTGCTGATTCCATTAGGCAGTGCCGGTGGTGGTCAGGAACTGACCCTGATTGAGAAAACGCCCCTCGGATTGAAAAGCCAAAAAATTCTGCCGGTCAGATTTGTGCCACTTATCTGGAACTCCGCTTCCGAAAAGCACTCCTCCAAAAAATAGGTGAATTATGAAAAATTGGGACCAGGAATTATTCGAAGAATTCGTCAGTCAGATTGAAACCGTCTCGCGCGGCGAATACAATTCCGATTCGTTTAAAAAATTCATGCGCGTCGGCGCCCCCGGCTCTTTGCGTCAACTCGCTACGATACTCGACAACCTTTTCCTGCGTTTCGAAACCCGTGAAGTTCATCTTAAAATGGCGATCGATGAATTACAAACCGCCCGTTCCGAACTGCAGGAATTGAACGCTTTGCTCGACTCTCGTGTTCGCGAGCGCACCCAGGCACTGGAGGAGGCTAACCGCCAGCTCGAATCACTTTCCACCACCGACGCCTTAACCGGAATCAATAACCGCCGCCACTTCAATGAGGAATTAAAACGTGAAATTGCCCGTAGTATCCGTTATAATTCTCCGCTTAGTCTGCTGATGCTCGACATCGATTTCTTTAAAAAAATCAACGATACCTATGGCCATCTGTTCGGCGATGAAGTCTTAAAGGCAATTGGTCAGATTCTACGTAACAGCCTGCGCAAACATGATATTTGCG
>JALOAB010000048.1 GCA_023229045.1 Fidelibacterota bacterium | reverse complement strand
GATTCAGGTACATTATCCCTTTAAAGCGTTCCAGCGCATCGTTACCGGTTTCATTGCGGCGGCTACGCGTAATACGCTGGAGAATTTCCAGCATGCGGCGGGTGCCTTCCCGGCAAGGTATGCACTTTCCACAACTTTCGCGTTGGATAAAGTCCATAAAGAATTTGGCGACATCTACCATGCAGGTGCCTTCGTCCATGACCACCATACCGCCTGAACCCATCATTGCGCCGCTTTTGATCAGGCTCTCATAATCCACTTCGATATCGAGGTGTTGGTCAATTAAACATCCGCCGGACGGTCCGCCGATCTGCACCGCTTTGAACTTTTTCCCATTTAGGATTCCGCCGCCGATATCGAAAATAATTTTGCGTATGGTAGTGCCCATGGCGACCTCGACCAGACCGGTGCGATTGATCTTGCCGGAAAGCGCAAAGACCTTGGTGCCCTTACTGCGCTCGGTGCCGATGGTGCTGAACCACTGCGCTCCACGCGCAATGATTTCCGCTATATTGGCCAGAGTCTCGACATTATTTATGACGGTTGGTTTGCCGTATAGACCGCTTGTCGACGGATACGGCGGACGCGGACGCGGCATGCCGCGCTTGCCTTCGATGCTGTTGATCAGAGCGGTTTCCTCACCGCAGACGAAAGCCCCGGCGCCCTTCTTGATGATAATGTCTAAGTTAAAACCTTTATCCAGGATGTTTTGCCCGAGCAGACCCAGCTGTTTCGCCTGGTGGATCGTCTCATTCAGGCGGGCAATTGCCAATGGATACTCAGCCCGGATGTAAATATAGGCTTTGCTGGCGCCAATGGCATACGCGGCGATGGCCAGACCTTCCAGCAAACGAAACGGATCACCTTCGATGACAGCGCGATCCATAAAAGCACCCGGATCGCCTTCATCGGCATTGCAAATGAAATATTTCTGCTCGCCGGGTGTATCCAGAGCCATCTGCCACTTTTTCCCTGTCAGGAATCCGCCGCCGCCACGACCGCGGAGACCGGAATCCAGGATCGACTTGCAGACCTCAGCGCGAGTCATCTGGCTGATCGCCTTGATCAGTCCACGAAAACCGCCCCGGGCGATGTATTCTACGATGTCAACCGGATCGATAATACCGCAGTTGGCAAGCACCCAGCGGGTCTGCGGTGCGAAAAACGGATGTTCGTCAAGATAGGCGACGTTCGTCCAGGCTTCCAGTTCAGCGTTGCGATGCTGACCGATTAGATTTTCGGTGGGTATCTGTCCATTTTTCATTACCGCATCGAGCAGAGCTACGGTTTTATCAGCGGTGACTTTGCTAAATGCCACCCGCATCTTACCGGGCATCTGGATTTCAACGATCGGTTCTTCAGCGCAGAGTCCGATACAACCGACTTCGATGACATCGGCTTTAATCTGATTATCTGAAAGATGTTTGCGAATGACTTCGAGGGTTTTCCCCGCTCCGGCGCCGAGCCCGCAGGTACCGGTTCCGATGTATATCACCGGATAAGCTATTTTCAAACGGCGAATTTCGGCTAAAACTTCCGGAGCATTCAGGCGTTTGCTCACTTCCGGCTCGAACCGGTTCTTCAACAGATTAAAGGTCACCCGGCAATCCTGATCGAATTCCGCACCTGAAAATTTTAAATTATGATTTGACTGCATCGGTCACCTTTTTACGATACGAATTAAGAATACTCTTCACCTTATCAGGTTCGACATTGGCGATGAATTCGCCGTTAACGGCAATCACCGGCGCGAGCCCACAGGCGCCCAGACAGGCGACAATTTCCAAACTGAACATCCCGTCGCGAGTCGTCTCGCCCGGTTCGATTTTCAATTCCCGCTTGACGGCTTGCAGAACCTTGGCTGAGCCTCGGACGTGACAGGCGGTGCCGCGGCAAACCATGACATGGAATTTGCCGAGCGGTTGAAAGCGGAACTGGTTGTAGAAAGTCGCCACGCCATAGATTTTGCTGGCGGGCAAATCCAGGTATTCAGCGATCCGCCTAATGGCATCCTTCGACAGGTAGTTTTCGCTTTCCTGAATTTCCTGCAGAATCGGAATCAAAGCGTCCCGCTTGGCTTGTGGATATTTAGCCAATATGGCTTCGATTGAATTACTCAAAGAAGTTCTTCCTTTTTGTTAACACGACGAGAATAAAATGCTACTTTTTCGACCGCCAGCACCATATCCCGGTTCTCAACGTAGACTTCCGGCGGCAGATTCAATTTTATAGGGGCATAATTGACGATTCCGGTGATACCGGCCCAGACTAAGCGCTCGGCGACTTCCTGAGCGTTGCTCTCCGGTACTGCGACAATCGCCACTTTAATATTTTCATGTGTAATAATTTCCGGTATCTGTTCTGTCGGATAACAGCGGATGCCATGAAGCACCGAACCGACTTTGGTCGGATCGACATCAAATAAGGCCGTGATTTTCAATTTTTCGCGGCGTCCCTGCAGATAGTCGAGAATGGCTCTTCCAAGGTGCCCAACACCCACTAAAGCCACATTCTGAGTCTGAACATCATCGACGAACTCACCGATGCTGTTAATCAGTTCATCAACATTATAACCATGAACCGATGAACCGAAATAACCGATCTGCATAAAATCACGGCGCACCTGAACCGGCGTAGCCCCGGTCAACTGCGCTATCTGATGCGAGAAGACCGCGGTTTTCATTTCTTGCTTAAGATTCAACAATTCTCGTCGATAGATAAGCAATCTTTCGATAGTTTTTTCGGGAATATTTGCTTTAGTTTTCATCGTTCGGCTATTTATTTAACGTTGTTACAAAAATCACGACGTTAATTTAATAACACCAATCGTGCCACGCAAGGTTTATCTATGAGGATTTTTATTTAGTGCGCCAAATCATAAATCCAACGCGGATTTCTAATCTTCGCTTTGTAAAACTAATGCCGCGGTTTATTTGTAAATCCTCAGGCTGACGGCGCTTTTCAGCCGCCCTTCCCCATCATACTGCCTGACAGTCTGGATCGAATCCGGCATTATAAATGAAAATTCTGTGTATTCAATTAACCGGGCTGAATCTCCGGCGTAGATCGATTCCCGCACTAAATGACCGTTCTGATTATAATCCAGCGCAATTATTCCGATTAAATAACCATTATAGGCATAGACCCGCTGTTCGATCGGATTCCTGACGGAATCGAAATAGGTATCAGTATAACAGGCCTCGTTGTTGGAAACCCAGTTAATGCCCTGAAGCTTGGCGATCAGGCGCGATTGCACTGAATCCGGTTGGTAATTTATCATCGAGCGCAGTTGGTTCTGACCACTATAGACAGCGACTTCCTTCAGATTGCCGATTTCATCGTATGAGAATTCTCGTTTTTCGGCAGTTACTCCGGTGGAATCAACCATAATGAGTTGATTGATCCGGTTATCTTCCTTAGTCACACGAATGAAAGGCGGCTGACGCAATTCAACCAGTGGCGTACTGCGTTTTTTTAAAAAATCATCATAAGTCCGATAATATTCGGTTACGGTTTGAGCTTGGGAAGTAATTGCGACACAGAGAAGCACGGAGAAGGCACGGAGGAAGACTGATAATTTGGCATTGATGGTCATTTGTGGTCATTGATAGTCATTTGTGGTCATTGATGGTCATTCGATGGTCACTGGCCGCCTTCGGCGGCGTCACTCTTAGTCATTGAGGCATTCATTTTGAAATTTGAGATTTGCAATTTGAAATCTACAATCTACAATCTACAATCTACAACCTACAATCTACTTGCCCTCTTTCCAGCGACCGTCGGTTTTCGGGATGATTGGCGAATTATTTTTGATATAATCGATTATAGTCTGTCGTAATAGAATACCGGAGTAGTTGATCCGATCCGGTGAAACGGTAGTCAGTCGGTCATAACCGGAATTACCTTCGGCGAGGTAATCCGAAACCACTAAAGAATACTCGCGATCTTTCTCCAGTGGTTGACCGCCGATTTCGAATTTTACAACGCGCGAACCATCCGGTTTGCTCCGATCAATCTGGATTCGGGCGCCACCGACCAGCATTCCCCGACTGCTTCCAGCTACGCGGTCTTCAACTAATTCCTGTAGAAATTCACCAGTCACTTTCATCACGACAATGCGATTGCCAAACGGCATGACCTTGAAAACATGCCGGGGCGTGATCGGTCCGGCTGGCAGATCGGCTCGGACTCCGCCGTGATTGGAAAAAGCGACGTCGGACTGAGTACTGGTTAGCATAGCATCGACCATTAGATTACCCATTGGCGATTCGCCACTACTTGAGCGTGAAATTTGCCCGGTGGCTGACCCAATAATTTCATCAAATCCGGCCTCGGATTTTTGGACCCAGTAGTCAATCATCCGACCCAGGCTGGTATCCGGTAAAAAGTCATCTTCAAACAAGGTGAAGATCGTACCGTCGTCGGATTCAAAATCATAACCGGCCAGGGTGCCGGTCTTACGATGAATATAAAAATTGACATGCCCCAGGTTACTGCCGTTGGCATAATTCTGAAAAATCAGGGTATGATTGAGCGGATCTTCCCACGGTTTGTAAAAGCCACGATGCAGGTGACCGGAAAACATTATATCTATTCCGGGAAAAGTATGTGCAATAGCCTGTGCGCTGGAATTATAACTTTCAGGTAAATCACCTTCGGCTAACTTCGCCATCACTTCCTGATAACCTTCCTCCGGATTATAGGCTAACCAGGCATGCGTCAATAAAATTATGGTATTTGCGCCCTGCGCTCTGACCTCTGGCATATAACGGCGAAGTCCTTCGATCTCAGTGCGGAAGTCCAGGTCTTCTACATGTTCGGGGTAACTCATGCTGGGGGTTGAGGAAAGCGTGGCGCCGATGATGCCGATTTTAATACCCTGAAATTCCTTGATTATATAAGGCTTGATAAACTCCGCCAGTTGTCCGGTGGATTTACGGTAGAGATTGGAAGCCAGAAACGGAAAATTGGCCATCTCCGACAGTTTCTTCAGATTCTTCCAGCCATTGTCGAAATCGTGATTGCCGACCGTCAGAACGTCATAGCCGACGGCGTTCATATATTCGATGACGGCTTCGCCTTCCGAGAGCGTGCCCATTGGCGTGCCCTGATAAAAATCACCGGCGTCGATCAATAAAAAGCCCCAGTCGTTTTTCTCAGCCTCCTGGCGTTTCTGGTATATGTAACGTCCGGCGACCGCGCCGCCGCCCAACATCGGTGGAAAATCAGGATTGATAAAGCTGGCTTCACTGCGATCGATTCCGCCATGAATATCGTTGGTGAAAATCGTAACTATTTTTAAATAGTCTTTAGCCGGATATTTCTCGGCGGACACAAGCGTCACCAATCCCAGAATCATTATAAAAATATGATATAACTTTATTCGCTTCATAGATTAAAAATCGTACCTGAGAGTTAACATTCCAACCAGATATCTTTCGCGAACCTTATCGAATTCCACCCGCTTTTCGGCTGTAACCGGGAAAAGATCCTGGTATTCATATTCGCTGGTCGTAAAGGCGCCCGAAACCTCAAGGTTGAAATTACCGATTTGATAGCCAGTGCCGGCGGTAAACCAGTTGCGATCCATACTGGCGTCGATCGGATTGGGATCGTAGTAAAATCCCAGCCGAAAAGGCACGCCCGAGAGGAACACGTGTTCGATACCGAGATGAAATTTCGTAACGTTGCGATAAGGGATTGGCGTATCAGAAAAATTTGCCGGAATTTTATTCGAATCTGCGTCACTTTTAATAATATACTTAGCCGAAGCCTTTTCCCAATTCTGAAAGACGATTTCGAAAAACAGCCGGGTCGGGATAATATTTACCGGTTTCAGACACAATCCGAGCCGCAGTTCGCCCGGCTGACGACGAGTAACCTGTTCGATAGTAAAGCTGGAATCGATTGCCATCGCCGGCAAACTCTGCGTCATATCATTTACTAAAAAAAGCAATCCACCCTTCTGGACAGTCTCATACGGAAAGCGATAGGAAGCCGCCAGGCTGAGATGCCGGGTAAGGTCAAAAACCAGACCGATGTTGCTGGTGATCACCGTCTCAAATTTCGGTTCTGCAAGGTAGGAAATAGTAACATCGGATTCCTGATAATCGCTCTTTTCTATCACCTGAATTTCATATTTCTGCTCGGACTGATCCGTCGCAATTTGATTGAAAGCTACACCCAACCAGAGCGATTTGAAGGGATTATATGCCAATCCGGCGGAAGTGGTCAGGGTCGAATAGCGCTGGTAAAGCCGGTTATTGCCTACCAGCGGATCGCGATTATATTCGCCATAGAGCGAGCCCCGAATCTCTTCTTCGTAGCGGAAGTCATGTACATTGGAATGATTAAGTAACAGAGATAACCTCATGCGCGCTAACAGCCGGGCATTGATTCCCAGGTGAAAATCCGGATACCAGTTTTGATTCAGGACATAAGTGTTATCGGCGATAAAATCGCCAAAACTATCCTGTACCGGAAAGGAGCGTTTTTCTTTAATTGAAAAAGCGTTTACCCCGGTTACCAGCGACAATTTCGCTTTGCTGAGTCCCGTCAAGGCGGCATTGCTTAGCAAAGCCGCGGCACTGCCGGCATCGCCCCAAGCCGAGAAACCCAACGCCATCAAACGAGCGTCGGCAATTTCCGGCAGGTCGCCGGTCAAGGGACTGAAAAAGCTCTGTCCCCACATCATTGAGGTTAAAAGCACAAGAATTGTCAAAGTGAAAATTTTTCGTTTCATTTAAAACCTATAATCAAGTTGGATTCTGAAATCCGAATAAAAATTATCATAGTACACTTCCTTAACGACCGGATTGGAATCACCGGCGCCAATATCGATCAGCCCGCCGACCACGTTGTCCATCTGATTATGCAGATCGAAACTATATTTCAGACGGATAGACAGATCGCGTGACAGACGCGAAAAGACCGCCACCCAGCCATGCAGAGCGCGCGTTTCGGTATTGAATATTCGAAAATCGGTGTCTTCAAAATTCCAGAAGAAGCCGCTGTAAGTCATCAGTGAACTCAGCACTTTGATGCGATCATTGACGTTGTGCGTGAGGGTCATGCCGAGGGCGTCGCTGGGCGATCCGGCATTGCCGATATAAGAAGTCGAACCGGTTTCGGCGTTGACCACCAGCCGTGAGCGCGGTGTGAATTCAGTAAAACTGATCGAATAAAATAACTTGAGTTGATTGTATCGGGACATTCGCATCGTGGCTTCCATGCGGGTCTCATTAGCCTGATAAAAAACCGGCGTCAGAGTATTGGTTTTGTCGCGGTGTTGCCATTTTTGGCGAATCTTAAATCGATATTTGAAGACCGGGCGATATTCCAGATTAACGACTGTGCGATAATACTGGGCATTGTCGGCGACGCGCGTCCAGATGTCCTGCTCAGCCGTGACGATCAGACTGCGATGCAATTGATAACGGGTCGAAAGATAGAGTCCGCGTTCGGCCTGCGGCTGAGCCGTCGCCGAATAAAGATATGCCAGGCTGGGATCCCTGAGATAATAGACGTCTTCATAGATCGTGCCTTTGAAACGTTGATAATTGCTGTATGAGCGCTGATAGGGATTATCGAATCCCAGATCATAATCGCGATACAGCATCAGGAAATTCAAATTATCAAACTGCAAATAGCCTGATAATACCAACGCGCCCGGATCTTTGGTGCGATTGCCCAGTTTCAGGTTTTTATCCAGTTCGGCATATTCACCCTGCAGGGTCAGGTTGCGGATTACGGTCGAGAATTCGAGTCCGTAAACGCGCCGTACGGCTTTGGCGGCTGACCAAAGCGAAGCCGTGGCGGACGACTCATACGACGCCGCAATCTCATCATCGGCGGAGTTGCCGATCTGGGTCAGGTATTTACTATAGCCGGATGGATCCAGCAACGATTCGGTAACCTGCAGATCCAATTCCCTATCATACATGCTCTGGTAAATTGTAAAACCCAGATAAGTGCCCGGTATAAATGAATATTTAGCATTGCCGCCGATGACCATTTCCCGGACGGAATTGATCATATTATTCGGCATATTGTTATATAATCCATGCGTCATACGCGGATACATCGTGATCAGAGTCGAGAAGGATTGATCGTCGTTGATAACGGCGTCGCGGCGATTGAGACTGAAAAAGCCCGCCCCGATAAAATTGCCGTATTGGGCTTCGGCACTGACGCCACGCAGACCGTACTGGGTTATGCGCGAGGTATTACCGCTGATGCCATTTAAGCGGTTGCGGAAACCATAGCCGGTTTTACGCGGCATAAAAAAGTCGGTCGCCTCGAAAGTCACTCCCTGTCCAAAGCCGGCTACGTAATCGCCCACGATGACCTTGTTCAATTTAAGCGGACCCAGTTTAATGCTATTCATCTCAAAAAAGGCTTTGAATTGTGGAATTTTCGTATCGTCGTAATAGATCGTTTGCTCACCCATATTGCGCAGATAAGAGCCTTCCAGGCGATATTTCGCGCCCCAGTGCAGGCGCAATTTATAATAAGTATCCAGCGGGTGATTCAATCTGACGAAAGCGCTGTAGGAATCGGCGTCGTCGCTGGGTGTCTGGCTGAGGGTAATATTTTTTACCACGGTCGAGAAACTGCCGCCGAAATCGTGAGCGCCATCGTCATCTGTATAGCGGATAAAATCCTCAAGGTTAGAAAATCCGTAATAGGTCAAACCCTCGGTACTGCGCAGATCGGTGCGGTTCTTTATATCGCCCTGCCTCTGGCGTCTGACGATCGCCACCGCGTCACCCGGCGCAAGTCCCGCCAGATTGCGCATTTCGAAAAAACTGAGATTGTTGACGTTGACCGGATTGGAAAGCATGTCAATCCAGGTGTTGACCGTATTCTCACTGGCGCCGTCGTCGGAAATCCATTGCTCGACCTTGTAATAGTTATCCTCGACCCGCCTCTGCGATTCTTCCAGGAAAACCGGCGAGCGCTTAGTCATCTCCTTTATTTTTAAAAAGGTCTCATGATCGATGCTCTTGATGTTCTTCAAATCGTAAATGCTCTCGAACGCCCCGGTGTATTCCCGCCAGTACAAAATATCTTCCACCTGTTGGCGGGTCAGAGGCAATTGCGCCAGTTCGGCTTCATCGGCAGTATTCAGGTCAATTTTCAAATCGCTGGCAACCGCCTGCACAATACCGACTAATGCCATTATTAAAATGCATAAAAATTGTCTGTATCGGTTCACTGATCTACTTCTCATCTTTTCTGAAAGTATAGCCCAGGCTGAATTGATGGGTTTCGGGCAGAAGCGGATGGCTGATAAAAGCGTAATCCACCATAACGCCCCATTTCTCCAGCCCGAATCCAAATCCGAGGCGGTTCGGTTCGGTGTTGACGCCGGTCCGCAGAACCAACCACGGCATAACGCGATATTCCAGACCGACGCGATACTGGGTTTTTTCGGTGCCAATTTTCTGATAAACCATAAAAGTGGTCGTCAGACCATAATAAGGCTCATAGCCGAGACCGATCGCCAGACTGCGCGGCAAACGCTGAGCGCTCAGGGCACTGCCCATTTCCGGCGAATTGATATTCTTGACGTACAAACCGACCCAGGTTCTTTCATGCAGACTGCCCTGAATCCCCAGATCGAGTCCGAATCCAAATCCGCTACCCAGATCGATCCCGTCACTGCCATCGCCGGAAACACCCGCCGATTGACCGTAATCCAGTTGATAAAGGTTGAGAGTATAGCCGATCGAAAGAGTCGAGATGATATCTTTCTGCAGGAAAAATCCGTGCGACAGGCTAACGGCTGTTTCGCTGGCCAGCGAGTTGCCGGAGTACGTCGTGGAACTGCCCTGGTAGCCGAGCGCGATCGTGCCGAGTCTACCCAGCGGAAGCGCCGCAACCGCCAGCTGGTTGGAGAAATACGAAAGTCCGTAAGGTTTGTAGAGACCGCCGGCTAACTCGATCGCTTTCAGGCGGCTCAATCCGGCCGGATTGCTGAATTGCGCCCAGACCGAGCCGATGCTGGCAATATTTGATGAACCGGTGGCGCTGATCGGCGCCGCGATTTCATTCACCTGGGTGAAAACCTGCGCGCTGAGCATCAGCGGGATTAATCCGATTACAATACCGATTAAAATATGTTTATAGGTTTTCATCAGAATTTCACTCCTATCACCACCGGCGCAATCGAAATCTTGGATTTACCCGTCGAACGGTTGGTCGTCTGCAGGTGCAGGATGTAATTGCCGGGCGGCACCAGCTGATTGAGTTCATTGCGTCCGTTCCAGAAATCTTCGCGCTTCCAGGTAACCGCAAAATAACTGTCAACCAGGGTTGTGATAAAGCGCCCCGACAAATCATAAACCCGCACAATCGCGCGGCAGTTCGCCGGATATTCGTAAGTGTATTTGATCACCTCGCCCAATTTCGGCACGAACGGATATGGCGCGGCGCTGATTTTAGTGCGTCCCTCGCCGGCTTCACCGGGCATATAAGGCTCGACATCCGAGGCATAGCCCAGCAGAATCTGCGGAGCGTTGCTGTAAATACCGACCACGCCGCGCAGCGTAACCTGGTTGCCGAGAGTTAATAGCGAATCAACGTATGGATTGACGACTACTCCCAGCGAATTGTACAGCGCGCCGGTTGTATTCCAGATGCGCACTGTCGTGCGGTCGGTTTCGTCTTCAATGACAATATTACAGCCTTGATTTGTGGCAGTCGGATCGGAACGCTCCGCTACCACGCCGTTAATCTCGACAAAACTGCCTTCCCAGTCCGCCAGGTCTCTGACCAGGTCGGAAATATAGAGTTTCGGCACATTTTTAATCGGGACGTCGGTCGCCAGGACATTAAAACTGCTGATCCAGCTGGTCAATTCGATCACCCCGTTGTATTCTTCCAGCTCACCCGTCACTTCAATCGAGTCGCCCTGCGCCAGGTTGGTAATGGATTGGTCGAACAGGTTCAAGCCGCGGCCGCTATTATCCTGAAAATAGGCTGACGTGCGCGTCGTGATAATAATATTGGAACCAATCGTGACCACTCCCTTCAAGGTTACGGTTTCGCCGTCATATTCATCCCAGTTTTCACGGATGGTTTTGATAGTCAGCACTTCGGGCGGCGGCTGGATTTTGATAATATTCATATTGGAAGCGCCGATCAGCCCGGAAGTGTCTCGGGCTTCGATTTTGTAAAACAAAGTGTCAGCCGCGGTAAAAGGTCCGACAGTGGCGGAATAAGTCGTCCCGAACGTCAATGCCATATTGGCCGTATCGCTGACCGCTTGAAATTCATAAATAAGGTCAACTCCCGCAATCGGTCCGTCATCGGTGACATTCACTGAAAATGTTATTGACTCACCAATAATTGGGCTGGTGGGCGAATAGACCATATTGGACAATTTCGGCTTGGTATTGCCGACCGAAACCACACCCCAGGTAACGTTCAGATTTTCACCGGTTTCGTCATGCCCGGTGATGCCGTTGCCGCCGGAGGATGGCT
>JALOAB010000047.1 GCA_023229045.1 Fidelibacterota bacterium | reverse complement strand
TTCGCCAGTCGAATTTATCACGGCGCCGGTATCCTTTGCCCGCTGGCGCGATGCATTTGCTTTTGAGATGCGCTTTAACACCCACCCGATGAACGTTTCCCGCGGTAGGCTCAATCTCAAATGTATGGCGCCCAATACGGAAAATCGTTGTATTAGTCAGGACTCGCTTTTTACGGCATTTTTCCCGGTTGATGCAGTCTATGATTCATTAATCGTCTGGCTGAACAGCCTCAAGGCCAAACCGGTCAACGGCGGTCGGATCGTATCCCATCTGTATACGCTCTATCCAACCAATCAGCCCTTACATGATACGGTTCGGATAAGCTTCAAACATCCGACCTTTGTTACGGATATAGGACAAATCGGCATTTATATTTACGAAAAAAATAAATGGCGCTGGCTCGGAAATCGGATCGATACCGAAAACAACTTGATTCATACCACCTCTCGCCAGTTAGGCAAGTTCGCCCTGATCAAAGATAATACCGCTCCGACAATACGCAACATTTTTCCGGGAAACGGCGGGCGTTTTCGCGCCAGCTCCGTAAAAACCCTCCGGGCGATTGTCCAGGACGAACTCTCGGGAATAGACAGTGATCTCGATATCATTATTACACTCGATGGCAATCCTCTAATTGCCGAGTATAATGCCCCCAAAAACAGTCTAAAACACGAACTTGCCGGACGACTCGCCGACGGCCAGCATACTCTGGTCATAACGGTCACCGATCGGGCTGGCAATGTAAAAACCCATACCAGCACCTTTATCATTTTGCCTGGATAGAAAACCTCATGTTCATCCCAACCCGTGACTCCACCCTGCGCCTGACTCCACCTTACATTACGGTTGGATTAATTATCGTCAATTGTATCGTATTTGTCTATCAGATTACACTGCCGCCCGAAGTACTTTCCGAGTGGTTTCACGGTTATGGTCTGGTTCCGGCACGGCTTTTCAGCGGCGGCTTGAGAAGTTGGCTGACGCTTTTCACAACTCTCTTTTTACACGGCGGTTTTCTGCATCTGGCCGGCAACATGCTTTATCTCTGGATTTTCGGTGATAATATTGAATCCACTCTCGGGCACGGCAAGTTCCTTTTGTTCTATTTAGCCTGTGGAATCATCGCCGCTTCGACGCAGGTCTTAATCAACCCTAACTCCTCCATTCCCATGATCGGTACCAGCGGTGCAATTTCCGGAGTATTGGGCGCTTATCTTCTGCGCTATCCGCACGCCCGGGTAAAAATACTTTTCTGGTTCTTCTTGTTTATCCGCCAATTCTGGGTCCCGGCTGGTTATCTGCTGGGCATCTGGTTTTTACTCCAACTTTTCAATGGATTGGGATCGCTGGGTTTTCAATCGCAGGGGGGAGTAGCCTGGTTTGCTCATATTGGTGGTTTTCTTGCTGGCTTTGTATTACTTTTAGTACTCGAGCCCTATGAAAGGAAAAGAATATGGAAAAAATTGAACCGGAATTACTGAAAACCGCGGCCCGGGAAGCCGCTAAAAATGCCCATGCGCCTTACTCGCGTTACCCGGTCGGCGCCGCTCTGCTGACAATCGACGGCAAAATCTATCGGGGATGCAACGTGGAAGCCAGCTCGTACGGTTTAACTGTTTGTGCTGAACGCAATGCCATCGCAGCGGCCGTGGTAGCCGGCGAAAAGCATTTCCGGGCAATCGGCATTTTTTCACCCAACGGCGCCCCGCCTTGTGGAGCCTGTCGTCAGGTAATCTGGGACATTTGCGGTGATATCGACGTATTTTTATTCGATGAATATGAAAAGGTTCAGCGCCTGCGGAGTGCTGATTTATTGCCAACCCCATTTGATAATAACAAATTGAAGGACATCGACGATTAATGAAGAAAGCGATTTTAATCGGAGTAGCCGGCGGTACCGGTTCGGGCAAAACCTCCATGGCTAAAAATATCGTGCACGATTTTGATCCGCGTGAGGTCGTCATTATAGAACAGGATTCTTATTATTACGACCTGAGTAATATTCAAATGGAAACCCGCGGGCGACATAATTTCGATCATCCGGATTCTTATGATTTCCCGCGGTTGCGTGTGGATATGCGTAACCTGCTTAGCGGGCATGAAGTAAAAATCCCAATCTACGACTATAAGACCCACACGCGCAGTACCACAGAATTTCAAATCGTCACCGGTCAAAAAATTATCGTATTGGAAGGAATCATGGTTCTTTATGATCCCGAACTGCGCAACCTGATGGATATCAAAGTCTATATTGAAACGGCGGCCGATATTCGCTTTATCCGGCGTCTGAAACGCGATATTCAACAGCGTGGACGGTCGGTCGATTCGGTGATCGAACAATACCTGGCAACTGTTCGCCCGATGCACGAACAATTTATCGAGCCGACCAAACATCTGGCTGACATCATAATTCCCGAAGGTGGTTATAATACGGTTGCGATCGACCTATTCAAGACCAAGGTACGCAGTCTCTTGAGACATTTAAACAATCCTCATTAAAAAAGGAGCATAATGGTTCATACTAATTTACATCGCTTTCCGATGGGCATGGAGGAGGTCGTCGCCATTAATGAAAAGGGGGCGGGGTGGATCGAGGTTATTTGCGGCAGTATGTTTTCCGGTAAGACCGAAGAACTTATCCGCCGCCTGCGCCGGGCTCAGATCGCTCGTCAGCGGGTGGCGATTTTTAAACCGCTGATCGACGTGCGCTATAGCGAAGATCATATTGTTTCGCACAACCAGCAGAAAATTCCGTCAGTGGCCGTTCGCACGCCGCAGGAAATATTGGATAAGGCTGGTGACGCTCAGGTGCTTGGTATTGATGAGGCCCAGTTTTTCGACAACACCCTGGTCGCGGTTTGTCGGACATTGGCTGACTCCGGACGACGCTTGATTGTTGCCGGCCTGGATAAGGACTACCGTGGCGAACCCTTTGAACCGATACCGCAACTACTCTGCGAGGCCGAATATATCACCAAAACGCTGGCAATTTGCATGAAATGCGGCAATCCGGCCAATTATACCCAGCGCATTACTAAATCCAGTGAGCGGGTATTGTTAGGCGCTACCGATATTTACGAAGCCCGCTGTCGGGCCTGCTTCGAACCGCCTGAAGATGAAAAATAAATATTTTTCGATTGTGAAAGGGTTAGGTGTAAAATGCGTTTTATAGGCATTCTGGGTATGTTCGCCTTGCTGGGCACTGCTTTCCTCATGTCAAATAACCGGCGCAAAATTTCCCCGCGAGTGGTTATCTGGGGATTATCACTGCAGATACTTTTCGCGGGAATAATTCTAGGTAAATTTTTATTGTCATTCGCCGCCATGTTCCTTTTTGTCATGCTAATCGTCCTGTACTTATATAAAGACCAAATCAACGCGGCCGGGCGACTTACTCAACAATGGCTGAGAGCAGTCGTAATAATTGGCCTGACTTTGGTTGCGATTGCCGCACTATACGGATTGGGCAAAACCGGCTGGCTGGCTGAATTAATCGGTTTGCTCGCCGTGGCAATTATCGTTAAAGCTATTTTCAAAGTCCGCCTGTTGCAGAAAGAGTTGGGCGCCGCGTTGCTGTCGGCCGGTTTTGCCTGGTTGATGGTGCATGGTTATACCGGACAGGCGGTTTTTGCTTTTATTGCGCAAAAAGTAGAAAAATTTCTGGGGCTGGCGGTACTCGGCTCGGAATTTCTTTTCGGCAACCTGGCGCTGGATAAATATTTCTTTCCAAGTCAGGGCGCCTGGCCGGGTTTCGGAATGCAGTTCGCGTTTTCAGTTTTGCCGGTTATAATTTTCTTCGCCTCTTTTATGGCTATTCTGTATCATCTCGGTGTAATGCAGGCGATCATAAAAGTTATGGCGCGTTTCATGCAATGGACGATGGGCACCAGTGGTGCCGAGACATTATCCTGCACCGCCAATATTTTCGTCGGGCAGACCGAGGCGCCGCTCCTTATACGCCCCTTCATCGACCAGATGACACTCTCCGAACTTCTTACGGTCATGCTGGGCGGATTCGCTACAATTGCGGGTGGAGTGCTGGCCGGTTTTATCAGAATGGGTGTACCAGCCGGACATTTGATCGCCGCCAGTGTTATGTCGGCCCCGGCGGCTATGGTAGTTGCGAAAATCATTTATCCCGAGACCAGCCTTTCGAAAACCGCCGGCAAGGTCGAATTACCGCCTGACACCGTGGAGTCGACCAATCTTCTGGATGCCGCGGCGCGCGGTGTTACCGACGGTCTTAAACTAGCCGCCAATGTCGGCGCGATGCTAATCGCTTTTATCGCCTTAATCGGCTTGATGGATACGATCCTGGGATTGCTTGATCGCTTGATCGACGGCAATCTTTTGAAAGGAACCTATGCCGCCTACACGAGCGCTTCCGGATTCTCACCTGCCAAAGGCGAATTCGGCGGCATTTTCCCCGGCAGTCTGAAAACCCTGTTCTCTACCATTCTGCGCCCGTTGGCCTGGCTGATGGGCGTTTCCTGGCAATATGCCGGCGAGGTCGGCAATCTATTAGGAATTAAGCTTTCATTGAATGAGTTTGTAGCCTATTCGACTCTTTCCGAATTAATCCACAAGGGGGCGCTTGATCAAAGAGCAATCGTGATTTCAACTTATGCTCTGTGTGGATTTGCCAATTTTTCCTCGGTCGGCATCCAAATCGGCGGTATCAGCGCCTTGGCGCCTGGCCGTCGGTCGGATTTATCCAAAGTTGCCCTGAAAGCCATGTTTGGCGGAGCATTGGCCTCCTGGTTAACCGCCGTTATTGCCGGGTTATTACTTTAGTTGAATTATTAATAAAAATAAATTAAAATAAGCCATCGTTACGCAAAGGACACTAAATGAAAGTAATTCTACTAGGCCCACCCGGGGTTGGTAAGGGCACTCAGGCTCAAAAGCTCCAGCAGGAGCGTGGTCTGCTCCAAATTTCCACTGGCGACATTCTGCGTCAAGCAATTAAAAATCAGACAAACCTCGGTCAACAGGCCAATGACTATCTCAAGCGTGGTGAATTGGTGCCCGACGATCTGATGCTTAGCCTGATTGCCGAAACGCTTTTTGGTGATAGAGCGCCTCAAGATTATATTCTGGATGGATTCCCGCGCACTATCCCACAGGCGGAAGGATTGGATAAGCTATTCAAGCAACATGGAGACAATTTGGATGCGGTGATTCTGCTGGAAGCCGATCCGCAAGCGATCATCAACCGACTTTCCGCCCGGCGCACCTGTCGCCAGTGTAATTCCGTTTACAACCTGCTGACCAATCCCCCCAAGCATCCGCAGAAATGCGATGCCTGTGGTGGTGAATTATATCAACGCGAGGACGACCGCATCGAAACTATTCAAAGACGTTTGGAAGTCTATACCAGTCAAACTGCGCCACTGGCAGAATATTACCGCCAACGCGGACAATTGAAAACGGTTTCTGCTGACGGTACGCCCGCCGAAGTTTTTCAACGTATTAATGACACATTAGGAGGATAAAATACCGTGGTTACATTAGGTGTTACCGGCGGACTCGGTTCCGGTAAATCTACCGCCTGTAAATTCCTGGCCGAAAAAGGCGCTTATGTTCTAGACGCCGATCTGATTGCTAAAAAATTGATGGAAACCGATCCGCAAATCCGCGACGAAATTATTGAAGCATTCGGAAGCGATGTTTATAAAGACGGCAAGCTGGACACCCAAAAACTGGCACAACGCGCCTTCGCCAGCGAAGTCGATCAACGCCTTCTTAATGATATCGTCCATCCGCGCGTAGTCGATTATTTTCAGGAAAAAGTGGACAAACTGCGGAATAAGTACGAACTCATCGTTCTGGACGCGCCGCTAATATTTGAATCGGGATTCGATAGCCGGCTCGATCATACTCTGTTAATTTATACCAAATATAAAATCCGCCTCGAACGCGCTCTGCGCCGCGGCAATCTCAGCCGCGAAGACATTCTGCGACGGATCGACCTCCAGATGCCCGAAGAAGACAAACGCGAACTGGCGGAATTTGTTATCGAAAATAATGGCGCAGAGGAACAACTTAAAAGCGCGGTCGATGAACTTTACGATAAATTGACCGCCTGATTCAATAGCAAGCAACTTGTGATGAGCGAAGTGTAATGGGATTACCTGGCGAATGAATAATGCTATCAATCCAGAAGTAGTAGAAACCTACGGTCAATTAATATCCCAAAGACTGCGAATCCCGCTGGACATCGACATAGTCGTTTTTTTAATAATCTCATCCCCAACCAGGTTGAACCGGCTATTACAACAACCAGTCGGTTTACCAAATTGGACAAACAATGGCTGAAATTTTAATCGGATAGATTGATTCAGAAGAGAATTTTATCTTGAAAACAGTAATGTTAAAAACCAAGTTTATTCGTAAATTTACTCAACAGTTTGAGCAAGACTTCCAATCAACAAATGTATGAAAACAAGGGAGAATAAGGTATTATGGGACAGGTAATTTTCAGTTGGTATGATGGTTTAATTTTTCTGGTTTTTTTCTTGTTCGTAGTGATTTTCAGCATGTATAAAAGCCGCAAGGAGAAAACGGGCGAGGATTACTTCCTGGCTGGCCGCCAACTGACCTGGCCGTTAATTGGACTTTCGATGATCGCGGCCAATATTTCCACCGAACAATTTGTCGGAATGGCTGGTCAGGGCGCTGGCTCGGCCGGTATGGCCATTGCTTCTTATGAATGGATGGCGGCGATAACAATGGTGGTTGTCGCCATTTTTCTGTTACCAAATTTTCTGCGCGCCGGGATCTACACTTTTCCCGAATTTTTGGAATATCGTTACGCGCCGCTGGCGCGGCGTCTGATGGCATTTTATACTATCCTGATCTATGTTTTTGTACTGGTAGCATCGGTAATCTATACCGGCGGTTTAACTATCGCAACTCTGTTCTCCGGCATGAAATTTTTTGGGGTAGAAGTCACTCTGATAAAAGCGATCTGGCTGGTGGGAATAATCACCGCGATTTACACAACCTGGGGCGGATTGAAGGGCATTGCCTGGGCCGACCTTTTCTTTGGCTCCAGCCTGATTTTTGGTGGAATATTGACCTTGATAATCGGCTTAGGGCATGTGGGCGGACTCGGTAATTTCCTCGAAGTAAACCAGGATAAAATGCACATGATCCTGCCGAGTAACGATCCGGTTTTGCCCTGGACGGCACTGGTAATCGGACTCTGGTTGCCGAATTTTTATTACTGGAGCGTCAACCAATTTATCACCCAAAGAACCCTGGCCGCCAGAAATCTCCGGGAAGGGCAGCTGGGAATCATATTCGCCTCTTTTTTAAAACTGATAACGCCGTTTATCATTGTTTTCCCCGGGATCATGGCCTGGCAATTATTCAAAAATCAAATGACCGGGATTGGCGGGACCGACGCGGCATTGCCGACCATTATCAGGAATGTAATCCCAAACGGTTTTCTCGGTTTCATATTTGCCGCAATTGGTGGGGCGGTTATCAGCTCACTGGCTTCCATGCTTAACTCAGCCTCAACCATCTTTACGATGGATATTTACAAATGGGCTGTAAAAAAAGAACTTCCTCAATCAAAAATTGTTTTAACCGGTCGGATTTCCACGCTGGTTTTTCTGATCCTGGGTTGTCTGATCGCTCCGATTCTGGCCAATCCCGCTTTAAAGGGAATTTTCACCTACCTTCAGGAATTCCAGGGATTTATTTCCCCGGGCATTCTGGCCGCCTTTGCATTCGGGTTAATTTTCAAACGCGCGCCCAAGGCCGCCGGTCTGAGCGCTTTGATTCTCAATCCAATAATCTACGGCATCCTGCTGGTTTTCTGCGGTTCTCTGCCGGTTTTTGCCGATGTCCAGATTGCGCCGATCGCTTTTCTCAATCGGATGGCAATTACCTTCATTATAATCGTCGCTATCATGGCTCTGATTACTTTAATCAAACCGCTTGAGAAACCAGTTACTATGCCGGAACGTAAAGATTTCAATATGCAATCCTCACCGATTGTGAAATGGTTCGGGGCTATAATCGTCGCGATTGTCATCATCCTGTATATAATTTTCTGGTGATAAAACATTCACCGCGTTTCGATTAAAAGGCTTGAATAATGCCATCCGGTGACCAATTCAATTTTACTAATCTCCCGCACCGTCGTTACAATCCGCTGAACGGCGAGTGGATACTGGTTTCGCCGCACCGCACCAAACGTCCCTGGCACGGTTATCAAGAGCCAGCCGCGCCGGACCAAAAACCTACTTATGATCCCAAATGTTATTTATGTCCCGGTAACCAGCGGGCAAACGGCGCCAGAAATCCAGTCTATACCTCAACCTTTGTTTTCACCAACGACTTCCCGGCTCTCCTGCCTGATCTTCCGGATTCACATTGCTCTCCCAATCATATCATTCAAAGCGCCAGCCTATCGGGAACTTGTCGCGTGATTTGCTTCTCACCGCGACACGATCTGACTCTGGCGGAAATGTCACCTGAAGAAATACTCAGGGTCGTCGAAGTCTGGGCGGAACAAGTTAGCGAACTCGGTAAGCACTACAGCTGGGTGCAGATTTTCGAAAACAAGGGCGCCATCATGGGCTGTTCCAATCCGCATCCCCACGGACAGGTTTGGGCGGGAAGCGCACTACCGAACGAACCTTTCAAAGAAAATCGGGAACAGTTAGCCTTTTTAGAAAAGAATGATTCAATTTTACTGATCGACTATCTATCGTATGAAGCCGAAGACCGGACAAGGATTGTCTGCGAAAATGCAGCCTGGCTGGCCCTGGTTCCTTTCTGGGCAACCTGGCCTTTCGAAATACTCCTGATCCCTCGTCGTCACGTTCTGCGCCTGCCCGACCTCAATTCAACCGAAAGAGAAGATCTATCCCAAATTCTCAAATCCGTTCTGATAAAATATGACAATCTCTTCAAATCTTCATTTCCATATACAATGGGTTGGCATGGGGCGCCTACGAAGGGCGGCAATTTTGATCACTGGCAACTGCACGCTCATTTCTATCCACCCCTTCTGCGGTCTGCCACTGTTAAAAAATTTATCGTCGGATACGAAATGCTGGCGGAAGCTCAGCGCGATATATTGCCCGAGCAAGCCGCTCAAAAACTGCGTCAAACATCCGACATTCACTACCTTAAAAAGGCTAAATGATACCCAAAATGAATCTTGTCAAATTATTAGAAAGTCCGGTCATACTTGAAAATCTTGCAAAACTTTATGGCCATGACGACCTAATTAAAAAACAACAAGCCCAGCGTTACTTAAAACTTGCGCGTCGGCATATGAAGTTTTTCTCGGCAGAGCCGGTCGCTTTTTTCAGTTCACCCGGTCGCACTGAAATCGGTGGCAACCATACCGATCACAATCACGGCAAAGTATTAGCCGCCAGCGTCAATCTGGACACGATTGCGGCGGTCAACCTTTCTAACGATAACAAAATCACAATATTTTCCGAAGGTTATTCCGCACCGTTTGTCGTCGATATTCGGCACACTCGGGCGAAAACCGAGGAACGCGGCACTACGACCGCTCTAATCCGCGGTATCGTCGCGCGTTTCAAGGAGTTTAGCTTTAATACCGGTGGTTTTAATGCGACGCTTACCAGTAACGTGTTGGTTGGTTCCGGCCTGAGTTCATCGGCTTCGGTTGAAGTGCTCGTCGGAACGATCCTGAATCATCTTTTCAACGACGCCCGAATAAAACCTGAAGAAATAGCGAAAATCGGACAATATGCCGAAAATAATTACTTTGGGAAACCCTGTGGGCTGATGGATCAAATGGCGATCGCGGTCGGCGGAATCATTGCGATCGATTTTAAAGATCCGCTCAATCCGGTCATCCGCAAGGTCAAATCCGACTTCAGCCAGCTGGATTACAGTTTATTAGTTGTGGATACGGGTGGTAGTCATGTCAATTTAACCGCTGATTATGCCGCGATCCCGCGCGAGATGCAAGCGGTCGCAAAGAGTTTGGGCGGGCAGACCTGCCGTGATATTACCTATAAAAAACTGATTCGCAATATCGCATCTCTGCGTCAAAAAGTAGGTGACCGACCGATCCTGCGTGCCATGCATTTTCTGGCTGAAAACGAGCGCGTCGAGAAAATGGTTTTAGCGCTTGAGGGAGGAATGTTCGATGTTTTTCTCAATTTGGTCAACGAATCCGGCGCTTCATCTGCCCGATGGTTACAAAATAATTTTTCCACCAAAAATCCTAACGAACAAGGCGTCGGGCTGGCACTGGCATTGACTGAAATATTCATAAAAAATAGCGGCAAATCCGGAGCCTGCCGAGTGCACGGCGGCGGTTTTGCCGGCACGATCCAGGTCTTTATAGCCAACGAACTCCTGCCAGATTATATCAAACTGATTGAAAGCGTTTTTTCGCGGGGAAGTGTAACCCAACTGGCAATCCGCACGGTCGGCGCAACTTGTCTTAATCGTCTTTAAAAATAAAATAACCTGCCGCGCTTCATTAGCCTGTATAAAACTAATAAGCAACTCTGCGATTTTTCTTAAATTTCGAGCGAGATGCCGATTATCTCCAAATACCGTAACTATGCGATAATTATTTTCTTCTATCTATTATTTGATGGGGCTGGCGCGGCGACTCTACCTGCCGATAGCATTTTTACGCTAAAAAATCTATCCATTATCGGTGAAACCGATCTGAACCAATTCACAAATTATGCCCCGCAATTCACCTGGGAATATTCGCGCCCGGCTGAAGATTACTTACTTAAATTGCGTCTGCGTTCGGTCAATCTCGGCAATGATTCGCTGATCTGGGAATCGGGTCTGTTGACTTCCCGCAACAGCAGTTTTCAGTTCTCCGGGCTGGGCGTTTTCGAGAGAGGGCGAACCTATTATTTCGACGTTGCCGCTAAACATCCAGAGCTGGGGTGGTCCGATAGTCTTGGCATTAGCTTTACGATTAATACCCTGCCAACTGTACCCGAAATTCGCATGCCTGTCGACACGATCTTTCTCGAAAAATCCATCGCGATAAAAATCTCTCCGGCGACCGATCGACAAATAAAACCTGCCGATTTATTCTATCAGGTAATTTTCAGCACCGATCCGGCCAGACTAACTATTGTGCTGGATACAACTTTTCAAACTCACCACGATTCAGCATTCATATTCATTACTGATAAAGCTCTGGCAGATAATCAGCGATATTATATCGGTGTGCGAGCTTCAGACGGGGTTGAATTTTCCACCTGGTCGCGACCGATCGGATTTTTAGCAAACCGTATCAACGAACCGCCCAACCGCTTTAACCTGATTTCCCCGACGGATAAAACCAGCATTCAAACGCCGCCGCGTCTGACTTGGGAAAAAACCGGCGATCCGGACGATGGGCTGGGCACCGGTCTCAGGGATTACCTTATCGAAATCGCCACTATCCAAGATTTTCAGTCTCCTGACACTTCCGTCGTCTTACCGACCAATGTCAGTGAATGGACATTCGAAAATGGTCGGAATCATATTCAATATTTCTGGCGGGTGATCGCGCGAGACGACCGCGGGGCGACTCGGACAGCCGATAACATTTTCAGTTTTGTAACCGATTTTGGCAATCTTCCGCCGGCGCCGCCATTCGATCCACGCCCGCTCCAAAAACAGTTCATGCAACCCACCAGCTACCTCGAATGGACATTT
>JALOAB010000061.1 GCA_023229045.1 Fidelibacterota bacterium | reverse complement strand
GCTGAAAATATTCTGAAAGATAAGCACAATTGCCGTTGGATTTCCGACTGAGGATTATTATTTTGCATTCAATTTTAATTAAATAAATTAAAACTGAAAAATCAGGAGGTAATAATATGAAAAGAGTATATCGTTCGAAAACGGATCAAAAATTAGCCGGTGTCTGCGGTGGATTGGGTGAAATGTTCAATATCGACTCGACCTTGATTCGCCTGGCTCTGGTTTTTGCGACGATCCTGACCGGATTTTTCCCGTTGGTGATTACCTATATTGTCGGATGGGTAATTATTCCGGAAGGCGAGAAGGAAGGCTAAGGCTAAGGTCAAGGTCAAGGTTAAGGTTGGGATTGAAGTAGGCTAATTGGGAATATTAAAATCAAGGTGGGAAAGAGCGGATGCTTGGTACTCTGGTTAATGTGGGAACGGTAATGCTGGGGAGTAGTCTGGGGCTGTTGTTGCACACCCGGTTGCCGCGCAAGCTGATCGTAATTGTTTTTCAGGTCATTGGGCTGTTTACCCTGTTCCTGGGTTTCAGTATGGCGTTGAAGACCGCCAATTTTCTGATTATGATATTCAGTGGCGCAATTGGGGCGGTGATTGGTGAATTGTGCCAGATTGAGCGCGGAATCAACCGGCTGGGGGAAAATATCAAGCGTCGTCTGAAATCCGACAATGACAAATTTGCCGAGGGTCTGGTAACCGCCTTTTTGTTATTTTGTATGGGTTCGATGACGATCCTGGGCGCTTTTGAAGAAGGTCTGGGTGGTAAGCCAAATCTTTTATTAGCCAAATCACTGCTGGATGGCTTTTCATCCATGGCGTTGGCCGCCGGTTTGGGGGTTGGCGTTTTGCTGGCGGTTGTTCCGCTATTGATTTACCAGGGCGGACTGACGCTATTAGCCGGACTGCTGGGCGATATTCTGACCACTCCGATAGTCAATGAAATGACCGCAGTCGGCGGTCTATTACTGATCGGTCTCGGATTGACAATTCTGGAAATTAAGATTGTAAAAGTGGTGAATATGTTACCATCTTTGGTGGTGGCAATTATTCTGGCTGGTATTTTTCTTTAGTAAAATTCGAGCTTACCAATATTGGTCTGATTTACATCAGGTATTAACTTTACAGCTATGTTTTCGAGATTAAAAAATATCAAATTTCTGTTACTATTGATAATTTTCATGACGTACCATTTGGTATTTTCAGCTCAGAACAATCCACCGAAAACCGCTCTGGTGCTAAGTGGTGGCGGGGCTCGCGGTTTTGCTCATATCGGGGTAATCAAGGCTTTGGAAGAGATCGGTTTTTATCCCGATCTGATCGTCGGCACGAGTTTCGGCGCCCTGATTGGAGCATTGTATGCCAGCGGTAATACTCCCCAGGAAATTGAGGACTTTGTTACCCATACCCGCTGGAGTAGGGTGATAGCATTGCAACCTTTTCATGACATTGAATTCGTTTCGCAGAAGATCAAGACTTTACCGGAACTGTTCACCTTGCGGTTTGACAATAATTTCGATGTGGTTTTTCCGCGTAACCTTTTATCGACCCAAGCTTTACAGGAGCGTATCTTTCAGGTGACGATTTACCCGGAATATTATGCCGGTTCGGATTTTGATAGTCTGGCGATTCCGTTACGGATCGTGACAACTGATTTGAAAAAAGGTGAAATGGTCGTTCTAAGTAAAGGCAATCTTGCCCGCGCGGTCACAGCCAGTTCGGCTTTTCCAATTGTATTGGCGCCGGTGAAGTACGGACAGTATCTATTAGCCGATGGCGGACTGACGAATAACGTTCCGATCGACGTAGCCCATGAGCTGGGAGCCGATTTTATCGTTGCTGTGGATGTCAGCAGTAAAGTACTGCCGCTGGCGGAAAATTTCGATGTTTTTGACATTTTCGGGCAGGCGGTGAATACCCTGGCCTATTTATCCGATACAAAAAACCTCGACCTGGCCGATGTTCTCATTAGACCGGAAATGAACAACATTAATACAGCCGATTTTGATTCACTAAAGAGTTTGATCGAGATTGGATATCATAGTAGCCAGGAACATTTGGAAAAAATCCGTCCCTACGCTGATGGTTCCCGTAAATCACCTGAATACTTAAAGAATTCTATTGAAAATCTTAATCGTGCTTCGATTAATAAAATCAAATTTATCAGCGACCAGGCAACCCGCGAATTCATTTTGCGGCGGGAGGTGCAATTAAAGGAAGGCGATCAGTGGAATTTAGGGTTAGCCCGGCGCAGTATGCGGAATCTTTTCAGCACCGGTTTATTCAAAAATGTTTATTTATCTTTGTCGCCGGTCGATACCGGGCAGGCGGATTTACTGGTGGAAGTTGAAGAACACGAACGCACTTCATTCAGCTTCGGGGCGCGTTATGATAGTGAGCGCAAGGCCAGCGCTTTTATATCGGGCAAATACCGAAATTTACTCGGCAGTGGAATCGATAATCAGGTTAATCTGATCATCAGTGATCTTCTGTTCCGGGCGGAGTGGAATTCACGCACGACTCGCATCCTGACCTCAAACTTTACCGGTTATTCTTCATTATATCATTTAAACGAAAACATTCCGCTATATAATAACGGGAAACGCGTCGAATCCGGAAAATTGTACCGAACCGGTCTGGAAGCCAATGCCGGTATCCAGGTCAAACGGGTCGGCTTGACGGCTTTCGGAGTGAAATGGGAAAATACGATCGCCGATTCGACGACCAACTATAGCCCTAAGATAAACAGGAATAGTTACACGGTTGGCAGTCTTACTTTCCGTATCATGGTGGAGAATACCGATAATCCTGATTTACCTAAATCGGGTCGCGTGAACAATATTCACTATGAACATTCGATTGAAAAGGATCATTTAAAGCAATTCCAGCGCTTATCCGTTGAATCGGTGACCTATGAAACCTACAATGACAAGTACACTTTTTATACTACGATTCGTTTTGGCTATCTCAATAAGGTGTTAAGTCACTATGAACAATTCCGACTTGGCGGGCTGACTTCCTTACCGGGCTATCATCAGGATGAATTGTGGGGTTCGATGGTCGGCGTCTTAGGATTGGGATTCAGGGCGCCGTTATCTTCGGGTGTCTATTATCGCCTGTCTGGAATGGTTGGCAATGTCTGGAATGGTTTCTCGGATTTTGACTGGAAAGAATCCCGGGCGGGGGTCAGTTTCGGGGTTGTTATCCCAACTCCAATCGGTCCGATTTCCGGTGATTATGGCTATGGTTTCAATGATCGCCAGGTTTTTTATATCTCTATCGGGCATTCCTTTTAACCTGTTAATGTTGTTGGAAAATGGTATAATCAGATCGGCTAGTGCGGTGCGATTTTGAATTGTAGCGAGGGAAGAAAATCAATCTTTGCTGATTTCGTTGAAGATCAATATCTCGGTGCTATAGGCGGTTTTATCGATGCCGTTTACCCGAAATAGGATTTCAAAGTAGCGGGGAACATAGCCATAGCGGTCAATAAACTTCTGTTCCACCTGCAAGCGGGAAGCGGTCTGTGTCAATTGATTGACGATTTCCGGTGTTCCCAGTGAATGATAGGAAGCGATGATGAAGATGGAATTACCAGCCGGTCCGGGTAATTTGACAGCCAGCACCAGATCTTCGTTCAAGCCGGCAGAATGTAAATTAGTCGAAAATTGGCAGACTGTATCCGCATCGGAGTAGGTGATTATATGCGGTAGTATCTCAAAGCTGAAATGTGACTTTGTTAATGTATGTTTTAAAATGTTCAGAGTTTTGATACTTCCCAGGAAGAGGATGTTATATTCACCCAGAGTTTGCGGGCTGACGGCCGAAGATTTACGCAGAATTGGCTTTTGTCCGACTGAGTTTAGAATTGTCAGAACAGGCGGCAAACTCCAGAGGCTGTGATACGGAAAGTAAGGCTCGTCAGCCGGCCGGATTATATTATCGCGAAACCGGATGATCAGGTCATCCAGTTCTTCCTTGGAATTGATTTTTCCGGAGCGAATCGTGATGGTGCTTTGATACTTTTCACTGTAGTCGTTGAAAAAGAAATGATCACCGACAACAAGCAAAACAGGTTGCGGAGACTGCAAATATTCTTGCCAAATCGGATCCTGCTTATCGATGACCCGGTAGGTTGAGAGTTGGCGGTTTAATGAATGGGAATAGATTAAAATTCCAATAAGGAAAATGACGAGTAAACCGATAATGACCAGTTTATATTCGCGGATGAGGAAGCGGATTATATTGCGCGGATGATAGCGGTTTTCGGTAACCGGAACAAAGGTGACATCGTAGTGCCCTTTGGGAATTCGCAGGCGGAATTTGTCGTCTTTGCCTTCGTCGTAATAATAATTCTGGAGTTTTTTGCGCAGGTTATAAGTATGGGTGCGGACGATGGTGTCTTCCGCCGGATTGAAATCGGAACCTTTTGCGAAAAACTCAATCGCAATCGCGATTTCCTTTAGACTTTTCCCTTGCTCAGCCGCTTCGAACAGATATGTCAGATATGAGATGTGGACCTTCGAGCCGCAAAACTCTTTACTTGAAATTATTTTTTCGAGTAGTTTTCTACGAGTCTGCTCATTAATCATTTGGCGATACGTTAACAAATTTTAACTCAAAAGCCAAGAAAAAGTTGTACGACAAATTTTACATTGTCAAAAAAAGTTATTGACAGTTATTCACTTTATTGTTAATGAAATAATCCTTCTATTATGACCGTCATGCGGATATTCAGCTTATATCATCGGTTATCAAATTCGAGGGGGCGTGATAGTATGAGAAAAGTGACTAGCAGAAGTGAAAAAACCACCTTTCACAGATTGCTGATTTTTGGGTTAGTCTTTGGATTGATGACGAATATAGCCTATCCGGCCAGTATAATCCGCGGGACAGTCAGTGATTCGCAGACTGCCCGAAATTTAGTTGGCGCGAATGTATTTTTAGTCGGAACGGCGCTCGGCAGTGCGACTGATATTGAGGGCAATTATCGAATCGGATCGGTCCCGTCCGGTACATACACGATGCGCATATCCTATATTGGTTATTCGAATCTGGAGGTTGAGATCACGGTGCCGGAGGATCAGACAGTCGTTTATGACGCCCAGCTGGCTCCGGATGTGATCCGTGGTCAGGAAGTGATCGTACAGGGACAGGCGCTTGGTCAGGCCGCGGCGATCAATCAGCAGATCACTTCTAATACTATCATCAATGTCGTCTCGGAAGAGAAAATAAAAGAACTACCGGACGCGAATGCGGCTGAAGCTATCGGGCGTCTGCCGGGTGTTTCTTTATTAAGATCGGGCGGCGAGGCTAACAAGGTGATTTTGCGTGGTCTCGAGGATAAGTTTACCAATATAACGATTGATGGAGTGAAAATCCCGCCCACCGATGCGACCGGCAGAGGGGTTGACTTAAGTACTCTCTCCCAGAGTTCCCTAGCGGGAATTGAATTATACAAAGCAATCACGCCCGATAAAGATGGGGATGCTTTAGCCGGAACCATCAATCTGGTTACCAAGAAAGCTCCAGTCGAACGCAAGATTAGAACAGATATTAAAGGCATCTATAATGATATGATGCAATCGGTGAAGCAGTACGATATCTCCTTTCAATATGGTGAAAGGTTTTTTAAAGAAATCGTCGGAATCCAGCTGACGGGTAATCTTGAGAATCGCATCCGCAGTAATGAACAAATTAATCTTGAGTATAACCAGAATCCATCTCAATCTGAAGCGGGATATTATATTGATAATTTTCTACTTCAATTTACCGATGAGATCAGGAAAAGAGACGGACTTAGTTTATTAATGGATATCAATACTCCAGATAAGGGCACTATTCGGATCAACAATGTTTTTGGTCGAACGAAAAGAGATTTTCTATGGTACTCAAGAGATTACCCTTCTAATGGAGGTGGTGATTACTCTGGCAATCCAAGATATAATTACCGCGATCGGGAACAGGAAATCGAGACTTTTAATAGCTCGATCCATGGTGATAATAATTTATTAGGTTTCAATCTGAATTGGGGACTCTCATATGGCGAATCGGTATCCGATTATCCGTTCGATTATGAAACGATTTTCGTCGAACCTGACGGAATGGCGGCTACGCCTAAAATACAATCCGACCCGCAACAATTAATTTCTTATGCCGCCAATGATTTTTCTGGTGCAAATCTGTATTGGATCTATTACCGTACACAAAATAATTACGATAAGGAGCGGACGGCACATTTGGATATTGCGAGGCAGTACATATTGCTACCACAAGTTTCCGGGCAGATCAAGTTAGGGGGTAAATATAAAATTAAAGACCGTTCGAATGCCCGCACGGAAGATTTTACGCCCTATTATCTTGGTAAATTTTCACCTTATGAATTGTCGTCAGATGGAACGAAGAGGGAGAAAGACTTTACCGGAACCTACTTTGAAGATTGGAGCACCACCGGGGCTTTATTCATTCCAATTAAACAATTCTATGCTGACTCCACCGCCCGAGAAGTATACGGCTCCTATCCACTAAATCCTCTCATTGATCGAGATCGAATGCGTCAATGGTGGTATTTGAACCGTAATGGAATTGATGCTACTGGAAATATCCATGAAGTCTGGCCAAATCCTCTGATCAGATATGATGATTATAATATTACCGAAAGAGTCAGTGCGGCTTATTTGATGAATACTCTGAATATCGGTCAGACAATCACCCTGATCGCTGGTGTACGGGTTGAGAAAGAAGATAACGACTATACTGCATGTTATATGCCCATGCCGGTAGGCGGCTTTCCGGTTGATGCTTCCTCAATCGCTGATACAGCCTCTTCTATTTCTCAAACCGTTTGGTTACCAAACATAAACCTGGCAATAAGTCCCTTGAATTTTATGAAATTACGATTGGCGGCATACAAAGCCCTGGCAAGACCTGATTTTAACATGCGTTTAGAGAGATATATTGCCGGTCGTCCGGCTGAAGTAGGGACTCAGCATCAAGTTTATGTGGGTAATTCCAGATTAAAGACGGCACAAGCCTGGAACTACGAAGTCAATACATCTTTCTTCGGCAACACTATCGGGCTAATATCAATTTCGGCCTATTATAAAGAAATCGAAGACATGTTTCATATGCTCAATAATTTTAACACAACAGCCGTAAAAGATGAGAATGGAGAATATCAGGATACGCTGATGCAAGGTTTTGGAATCCAGTGGCCAAGTCAGATGAAATCTACACCTTATAATCTGACTCTGCCCTATAACTCTCCCAAACCAACTAAAGTCTGGGGAGTGGAATTTGAACATCAATGGAATTTCAACTTTCTGCCCGGTTTGTTGAAAAATTTTACCTTATCCTATAATGTTACATTTGTCCGCTCGGAAACCTTCGTTTATGCCTCCCGCACAGATTCACTCTGGTATGATCCACCCGGTCCAATTTCGGGAACCTGGAAATTTTACAATGTGCTCGTTGAAAAAAAACAAAAACTGGAGGGTATGCCGGAATTCTTTGGCAATATTGCCCTCGGTTATGATATTGGCCGGTTTTCGGGTAGAATTTCAGTCTTTCACCAGGGAGAATATAATGTATCCTATTCAGCCTTGGGTTGGAGTGATCGGATCAATAATCCTTTCACTCGGATTGATCTGACCCTTAAACATGGGATTACAGAGAGCGTAGCAGTATTTCTCAACATCAGCAATTTGACCAATATCGAGGAAGGTAACTCAATCTATAATCGAGAGTACCGTCGAAAATTATTTAGTGATAGTGAAATGTATGGCATGACGGCCGATTTTGGTCTTACCGTAAAACTGTAATAAGAGAAAGAATCTGAGTGCAAAGAAAACCATTAACTGACTTAACTGAAAAGGAGGTGATCCAAAAGAACGTATTTATTGAATTAATAGCGTTTTTCGATTTTGTTAACATGAAAGGAGAGTTTGTATGAATCGCAAAATTTTAGGAATTGTTATTATCATTGCTTGTATGTGCGCTATCTCTTTGTACGCCGAAGATGTAGTAGTGACGCTGAAGCCATCAGACGGTTATGTAAATGCTGTAATTGTAGCAGATACAACAACTGCCGGCGGCTTGTCAACAAACCGGATTTATGAGTTTCTCCGGGATAGTATCTATATGGCCAATGCCCAGTTCACTGTTCCTGAGGGTAGAACTTTGCGGATGAGAGCGGCTGACGGTACGGGAAGTAAGCCAATCATTTATCTTATGGAAACGGGTACTGGTAGTTCACCGACCAGACCGCCGGGACAGTTTATCGTAGTAAATAGCGCCAATTTTGAAATGAAGGATATTTACCTGACCGGTTTTTACGAATGGGAGCCAGAGCGAGTTGCTACTACGCAGGGCTGTTTGATAAGAACTCAAGCTCCAGGTTCGTCGATTATACTTGATGGAGTCTTGCTGTCAAATTGCAACGGCAATCATGTCCGAACTGATCAAAGTACGGTTAAAGTGAAAGTTACCAACTCCATTTTTGCCAATATGGGTTCCTTATCCACTTCGAATCTCGGTGCAGGCAAAGGTCTCGATCTGCGGGACGTTACCTGTGATTCGTTATTTTTGGTTAATAATACGTTTGTTAATTATCAGGACCGACCGCTTCGGCATTATTCCACTGATCCTACCAAGGGCAAAATCAATTATGCTTTGATTGATCATAATACTTTTGTCAATGGAATGGGCTATCATGGACTTTTCTCGCTTGGCAATGTCGGTAACAAAATCATTATCACCAACAATTTGTTTATGGATGCCTTTGCACTGGGTGAAGATTCGACGGACGTCACCCGCGCCGCTGAATGGGCCAACACCGGCGAGGTTTATCCAAATGGTAACAATCGGATTACCTGGATTTTCTCAACTCCGAATGACGTGACCGAATGGACTGTTGCCAATAACTATTTTGCGATCAGCGATTCAGGCCAGGCATTTTTGGATGATTTTAATTTTCCCCCTGGTTCACCGCTATCCCATCATATTTGCAGTAAATTAGGCGCTGATTCAGTGACTGCTTTCACTGCGGACGAGATAGTTCTTGTCAACACACCGGAATTGATGACTAATATGATGCGCTGGTATGAAGCCGATACACTTGCTGGTGGTGCTGGAAAATCTAAAGCTACCACAAACTTTGACTGGACCAAGCACGATTTTGACCGGCGAATGATTGAATATTACCGCGATACGCTGGATTGCAGTTATCCGACGACCGCGGCCGCATATACCGGTGCGGCTGGCGGATTGCCAGTCGGCGATCTGAACTGGTTCCCGGAATTTGTTGGTGTAAGCAAGGAAAAACCGGCCGGACCGGTCAGTTTCTCGCTGAAGCAGAACTATCCGAACCCGTTTAACCCGACGACCCAGATAGCATTTAATCTGGATAAATCCGGATATACGGTTTTGTCAATCTATAACCTGCTTGGACAGATCGTTGCCAAACCGGTCGCGAATCATCTGCCGGCTGGTTCCTATCAGATCACTTTCGACGCCAGCCATTTAGCCGGCGGCATTTATTTCTATAAACTGGAATCTGCCGGTCAGGTCAACGTTCGCAAAATGATGTTGCTTAAGTGATTTTGCTTTTTAATCTATTCTGAGATGATAGTGAGTATGGGAGGGCGAAAATGCCCTCCCATACTTAATTTGTTCTCTTAAACCTAAAGAATTATATTTAGACCGATGCAGAAAAATCGCTATCTTTTCCCATACCTGCTCATAATCGTAATGTTTTCAGCCGTCGTGACCGCATCCAAATCAAAACCGGAATCAGGATGGTCGGCGCGCATGGCTGAGTCGGTTATACAGCGCCATCCGCAACCCTGGTTGATGGATGATCCCAACAAAATTAAATGGGAATATACCTACGGACTGGTTTTAAAAGCCATTCTGGAGGTCTGGGAAAAAACCGGTGAACAGAAATATTTAGGCTATGTCGAGTCTTACTATGAGTACTTTATCGACGATAGCGCCCGCATTCTGACCTATCGTCCGGACGAATATAACATTGACCGAAT